>JBATMT010000059.1:0-2792 GCA_049289975.1 Paracoccaceae bacterium
GATCGCGCTGGAGCGTGACTACGAGGCCCAGCGCGAAATGGACACGCGCTATCGTGTCCTGATGGAAGCAACGCAGGATGCCATCGTGCTTCTGGCTATGAACAATGGCCGAATTGCAGATCTGAACGCCGCGGCGGCGGCAATGCTTGGCGGGTCGCGCCAGGATCTGATTGGCGCTGCTATCGCACAGGAATTCGAGGGGCGCAGGCGGGGCGAATTTCTGGAAAGTCTTTCCAACATCGCTTCGGCAGATTCCGTCAGTCCGGTGGAGCTTGTCGCGCGTCGGTCGCAGCGCAAGCTACGGGTCGTTCCCCGGCTGTTTCGTGCGGCAGGCGAACGTTTGATGCTGTGTCGGCTTGAATCGCACGAACATTTCAACCCCGCTCAGAACGAGACCGCCGATAACCTTGAGCGACTGTTCCACGAAGGCGTGGATGCCATCGTATTCCTTGAACAGGACGGCGCCATCAATTCTGCCAACGAGGCATTCCTGAAACTGACGGACAGCACCCAACTGTCGAACGTTCGGGGCAAATCTCTGGCGGAATTTCTGGTGCGCGGCTCCGTAGACATGCGGGTCATTCTCGATAACGCAAAACGCGCCCGGCAATTGCGGCTCTATGCCACAAAGATTCTGAACGAGTTCAACGGTCAGATCTCAGTCGAAATTTCCGCGACCTACCTTGTCGATCGCCCCAAGCCTGGCTTTGGCCTTATTGTCCGCGATTCCAGCAGATCAGAACTGTTGCGCCGACCTGGATTTGGCAGCAGCGACGAAGCCATGCGCGGCGTGATGGATCTGGTGGGGTCGTCCACTCTCAAAGACATCGTTGCCGAAACCACTGATGTGGTTGAAAAGATGTGCATCCAGACAGCTGTCGAACTGACCCGCAACAACCGGGTAGCGGCTGCAGAAATGCTGGGCCTGTCGCGCCAGTCTCTTTACGTCAAACTGCGCAAATTCGGGCTGTTGAGCAAAGACGACGAATAGCATTCCGCCTTGACTTCTGTCTGATCGAACTCTCCGAACCGGAGCGTCCGCGCGGCAATTACCATAGTCGCCCCCGCCGGCATTTGATGTGTGTCAATTTTAAGTTACACACAATGTGTCAACCTGATAGGAATCAGGGAGGGCGTCATGCGGATTTTGTTTGTTCATCCCAACTATCATTCGGGTGGGGCCGAGATCGCGGGCACATGGCCACCCGCTTGGGTTGCCTATCTGGCGGGGTCACTGAAAACCGCCGGGTTTGACGACATCCACTTCATCGATGCGATGACACTGAATGTGTCTCATGACGATCTTCGCAATAAGATGCTGGAGTTGCAGCCAGACGTTGTGGGAACCACTGCAATCACCCCCGCAATCTACGAGGCGGAAGGCGTGCTGAAAATCGCGCAAGAAGCGGTGCCCAGCGCATTGCGTGTGCTGGGTGGTATTCACGCCACGTTCATGTACCAGCAAGTTCTGTCAGAAGCTCCATGGGTTGACGTCATCGTGCGGGGCGAAGGCGAAGATATAATCACGACGCTAATGCAGGCACTGGAAAGCGGTCGCTGGCCTCAAGATCAGTCTAAGATCAAGGGGTTGGCGTTTAAGGACGGGACCGAGATCGTTGCTACCCAAGCTGCGCCGACAGTGAAGAACCTCGACGGGATCGACCCGGACTGGACGATACTCGATTGGTCCAAGTACCTGTACACGCCGCTTGGCGTCCGCGTTGCCATCCCAAACATGGCGCGAGGCTGCCCTTTTACCTGTTCCTTCTGCAGCCAGTGGAAGTTCTGGCGCGACTACCGGGTGCGCGATCCCAAAAAAGTGGCGGACGAAATCGAGCGGCTGGTCAATGACCACCAAGTCGGTTTCTTCATCCTCGCCGACGAGGAACCTACGATCAACCGTCGCAAGTTCATCGAGTTTTGTCAGGAATTGATCGATCGCGGCCTGAACAAACGTGTCAAATGGGGGATCAATACGCGCGTCACCGACATTTACCGCGACCGCGCGTTGCTGAAGTTCTTCCGTGAGGCGGGGCTGGTTCATGTGTCGCTCGGCACCGAGGCCGCGGCGCAGTTGAAACTGGATCAATTCAACAAGGAAACCACCGTCGCCCAGAACAAGGAGGCGATCAGGCTGTTGCGCGACGCCGATATCTTTGTCGAGGCTCAGTTCATCGTCGGTCTGGACAACGAGACGCCCCAGACGCTGGAAGAAACCTTCCGGATGGCTTGGGATTGGCAGCCCGATCTCGCCAACTGGGCGATGTATACTCCTTGGCCGTTCACTCCTCTCTTCCAGGAGTTGCGCGATCAGGTCGAAGTCTTCGATTTCTCAAAGTACAACTTTGTGACTCCGATTATGAAGCCCGCCGCCATGACGCGTGGCGAGCTTCTAGACGGCGTGATGAAAAACTATCGGCGCTTCTACATGCGCAAAGCGCTGTTCCACTACCCGTGGCGTGGCACGGGGTTCCGGCGGAAATACCTGCTCGGTTGCCTCAAGGCTTTCCTCAAGGCTGGCGTCGGGCGCACATTCTATGACCTCGGCAAAGTCGGCTACTGGGGGCCGCAAACCAAGGGCAAGGTGGACTTCCATTTTGACGAAACCCGCACCAACGCCGAAGCGCAGATGGCCGATTGGTATGCCACTGCAGACAAGGCAGCCCGCGCTCGTGAACGTCAACTTGCAGTGCGCGCCCAGGGCATAGAGCGCGCAGCCGAACGCAAGGCCAGAAAGGAACTGCAGATACAGCGCGATGGTGCACCGATGGCTTGTGGCGGAGGCCACGAGC
>JBATMT010000060.1:0-1542 GCA_049289975.1 Paracoccaceae bacterium
GCCTCGGCCAGCGCGAGGATGCGCGCAGCAAAATCCGGCGAGGGCTGCGGCGCCGTCATGCGGGCCGCACCGAACATCCGTTCCAGATCGTCGTCATCGTCGTTCAGCATGTCAGTCATGATCATACCCCAACGCGGCACGCATGCCGCCAAGTTCTTCCTTCAGCGCACGTTTGCCGCGCGCAATCAGGCTTTCAACCGCTTCCACGCCCACCTCCAGCACCACCGCAATCTCGGGATTGGCCAGACCCTCGATGTGGCGCAGCACCACGGCCACGCGCTGTCGTTCCGGCAAGCGGGCCAAGGCAGCATCAAGGGCCGTGACCCGCGCGCCAGCGACAAGCCGTTCCTCGGCCGAGGGCGCCCCGTCGGCCATTTCCGGCACCTCGTCGATCGGCAGGGTCGGACGGCGGCGCAGGCGGTCGGTACAGAGGTTGGCGGTCACCCGGTAAAGCCAGGTCGTGACTTTCGCCTGACCGGGTTGCCAGCCGGGGGCCATCCGGAATAGCCGCACCATCGCTTCTTGCGCCACATCCTCGGCCTCGGTCCGGTCACTCAGAAAGCGCAGGGCCAGCCTGTAAGTCAGCGGCAGAAAGCGGTCTGTCATCAGGCGCGGCGCGGCCCTGTCGCCGCCCGCATAGAGCGCCAGCAGTGCATCATCGTCACCGGTCTTTTCCGCGTCGAATGCCATACCCATCCCGAACAGTCTTAGAGGCTCTGCGGCCCCTTCGCAAACGCGGCGCGCCGGGGTTTACCGGCGCGCCATCGGTGGCTCAGTTGCCAGCGTCGGGGGCTGCGTCGGGAGCAGCATCAGCCGCATCGCCGCCGCCGAACATCATCCAGCCCCAGCCGCCGTGGTGCTTGCCGTGGCGGCCATGACCGTGACCGCGTTCGCCACCTTGCATCCGCTCCTGCATCTGCTTGTGCATCGCGTCGATCTCGTCTTGAGTGACAGAACCGTCAGCGTTGGCGTCCAGACGGGCAAACATCACCTCGTCGGCGTTGGCGGGCATCATCTCGGCCGGGCTCAGCTTGCCGTCCTTGTCGGTATCCTTGCGCTCGATCCGGCGCTGAACCATCTCGTCAAGACGCGCCTCGATACGCTTGAGCATCTCGGCCTTCATCTCGGCTGCGTCCACGAAACCGTCGCCATTGGCATCTGACGCCTTCAACTGCGCTTCGTGCCAGGTCTTCATCTCGGTCTGGCTGATCTTGCCATCGCCATCGGTGTCGACCGCCTTGAAGTCGAAGGCCGACCCCATGCCCATCATTCCGGGGCCCATCATTCCGGGGGCCATATCGTCACCGGTGGGGGGCGGAGCTTCCTGAGCGAAGGCAGGCAGCGCCAACGCAGTCAGCGCGGCAATCAGCGTCAGGCGTACGGGGGTATTCATAGGTCTATCTCCTGTATGTTCACTGGGGACCATCGGCCCTGTCATGATCACCAAACGGCTGGGAGCGGCGTTTCCGTCGAAAGTTTTTTCCGGGCGGCTCCGACGGCGCTTTGTCGCATGCGACAAACGGTCGGCAGGCATTTGAACAG
>JBATMT010000061.1:0-6078 GCA_049289975.1 Paracoccaceae bacterium
CCGTTGTCGAGAGTGGTGGGCGGACAGGCTTCGCGCCGAACTGGTCGCGCATCAGAGTCAGAAGCTCGGGGTCTTCGATGAGCGAGGTCTTGGGGGCAAGCTCGCCGGGTTTGCGACCGGGGATGCGCAAGCCCATGGCACGCCAGAACGGAACCGTTTGGGTAGGGTCGGGTCGGGCGAATGCGACGCGAGTGCTGCGCCATGTGCGCTCGATCCCGGCACGGGCGGGAACCACGCCCCAGCGCGCTAAGCCGCGGCGGGCATCGAACTGGCGGCAGATGTGGTCGCCAAAGGCTTCGGGCAGGTTGCGGCGGATGCGCCACGGATAGATGCGGCGACCGACGAGCAAGATCACACCACCTTGCGCCGAGACGCAGCGGTCAAAAGCGCTGGGGCCATCGGGCGGGGCCAGAAGGTCGGAACAGTCGAGCGTCACGACCGCGCGTGCCTCGGTCAGGAAACGCCATTTGGCGACTTCGTAAATCAGGCTTTCGGAAACGGGTGCGCGGAAGGGGTCGGGTGCGGGAGACTCCATCCGGTCTTTTCCGGGAGCGTCAGGGGCCATGATCGGGTGATCTTCGGGAAACTCACCGGCTTTGCCGAGAGGCACCGGGCTGTCGAGCAGGACGACATGCAGATCGAGATCGACGGTCTTGGGAGAGGAGGACAGGGCCGATGCAAGTTCGTCGGCGAAGGCCGGGTCCGGTTGTGCGCGATTGACGATGACCGCGCCAGTCGCGTCCTGGGTGCGGGCGTGGTAGGCGAGCCAGTCAAGGATGGTGGCGATGCTCTCGACCGAGCGAAAGGCCAGCAGGCAATTGCGTCCCTTGAGGAAATCGGTGTCGGGCGCGGCCATCGTCACGGCACGCGGGCCATCTGCGAAGGTCAGGGTGAGGGTGCCACGCGCGGGCAGGCGCGCAACGAGGAGGAGTGCACCCGCAACTTCGCGGCGTTCCATCTGCTTGAGGGGCAGGGTCGGGTCGGGAGGCCCGAGCTTTGCACCCTCGCGACCAAACCAGCGCACCTCGCGGCCGCGGCGTGCGGGGCGGACGAGGCAATCGAGCGTGTCCGCGTCTGCCGCAAGCTGGCGGTAGAGAAATTGCGGGCCGGTTGCAGTCTCGCCCATCGTTGAATTTATCCCTGCCCGTGGCTTTGGCCACCGTTTGGGGACTGGTTAGCACAGGGGGGCGGAGGGCGCAAAAGACACGCCCGTAGGCGGGCCTAAAGGACGAAGGCGCAGGTTCCGGGTGGAGCGTCTGGGCGCGACCGGCAAAAAGGCACGGGTAGGAGGCCCACCTGATGCTGTTTGTTTCGCTGATCGTGTTCCTGTTGCCCTTGGCCTACAGTCCGGGTCCGGGGAACATGTTCTTTGCCGCTGTGGGGGCGCAGTCGGGGCTTGGTGCATCATGGCCGGCGAGTGCGGGCTATCATCTGGCGACGTTTGTGGTCACGGCCCTGACAGGGATGGGGTTCGAGGTGGTGGCACGGCTGTCGCCCGAAGTGTTTCGCCTGCTTGGTATTGCGGGTGCGATCTACATGCTGTGGCTGGCGGTCACATTCCTGATGGCCGGGGTCTTGCAGGCGCAGACGGCGCGTGTGGTGCCGTCGTTTCGCAATGGCGCAATGTTGCTGCTTCTCAATCCGAAGGCCTATGTGATCATCACGCTGATGTTCAGTCAGTTCCTGCCGGAAGGGGCGGCGCGCGCGAGTGTGCTGGTCGTCAGCACGATCTTCACGCTGAACAACTTCGTGGCCTTCACCGTCTGGACGATGCTTGGTCAGGTGCTGTCGCGGTACTTCCGGACCGAACGGCAGGCACGTCTGTTGAACGGGATGTTCGCGGGGGCGCTGGCGCTGACGGCGGTGCATGGGCTGGTTACTTGAGGGCGGCCTTTTCCTCGGCCTTTGCCCGGTCCCACAGTGCGTCCATCTCGGCAAGGGTGCTGTCCTCGGGGCGGCGACCTTCGGCGGCGAGGGCAGCCTCGATCTTGCCGAAGCGGCGGGTGAACTTGGCATTGGCGGCGCGGAGCGCTGCTTCGGGGTCGATCTTCAGGTGGCGGGCGAGATTGGCGACAACAAAGAGCAGATCGCCGAATTCCTCGAATACCTCTTTATCGGTCAGGGTGGCACGGGCTTCATTCAGTTCGCGCGCTTCCTCGACAATCTTGTCGATGACCTGATCGGTCGAGGGCCAGTCGAAGCCCACACGCGCGGCACGGTTTTGCAGTTTGACGGCGCGCGTCAGACCGGGAAGGCCAGAGGCTACGCCTGCCAGAACGCCACCTTCGGCTTTCTTGGCGCGCTCGGCCGCCTTGAGCCTCTCCCAGTCGCGAGTTTGCTGTTCAGCAGATTTGTCGCGGCTTTCGTCGCCAAAGACATGCGGGTGGCGGGCGAGCATCTTGTCGGAGATGGCGCGGGTAACGCTGGTGAAGTCGAAGTGGCCAGCCTCGGCCCCCATCTGTGCGTGGTAGACGGTCTGGAACAACAGGTCGCCCAGTTCGCCTTCCAGTTCGCCCCATGCCTGCCGCTCGATAGCGTCGGCAACCTCGTAGGCTTCCTCGATCGTGTAGGGCGCGATGGTGGCGAAGTCCTGTTCCAGATCCCACGGGCAGCCCGCATCGGGGTCACGCAGGCGGGCCATGATTTCCAGCAGTCGGGGGATGCCTCCGTCTGGATCGTGGACGAGCGCGTCGGAGGCGGCGCGGTCTTTGGTCATTGCAGTTCCCCGGCATTTGGCGTCAACCTGGGACTATCCCGAAGCTGACCTGAGAGTCCACATGCCCGTATTGAACCGTATTGCCGACATGGCCCCCGAGATGAAGGAATGGCGCCAGCATCTGCATCGCCACCCCGAACTCGCCTTTGATTGCCACGAGACGGCAGCGTTCGTGGTGGGCAAGTTGAAGGAATTCGGCGTGGACGAGATCCACGAGGGTATCGCCAAGACTGGCATCGTGGCGATCATCAACGGGCAGGGCGCGGGGCCGACGATTGGTTTGCGCGCCGATATGGATGCGCTGCCGATAGCAGAGATGACCGGGGCGGAGCATGCCTCGACCGTGCCGGGCAAGATGCATGCCTGCGGGCATGACGGCCATACGACGATGCTTCTGGGTGCGGCCAAGTATCTGTGCGAGACGCGCCGCTTCAAGGGGCGCGTGGCACTGCTGTTCCAGCCAGCCGAGGAAGACGGCGGCGGCGGGCAGGTCATGGTGCAGGAAGGTGTCATGGACCGGTTCGGCGTGACGCAGGTTTACGGCATTCACAATGCGCCGAACATTCCGCTCGGGCATTTCCAGACGACGCCGGGGCCGTTGATGGCGTCGGTCGACACGGCCTTTGTCTATGTCACTGGACGCGGCGGGCATGGGGCGACGCCGCACGAATGCGTCGATCCTGTAGTGGCGGTAGTGGGTATGGTTTCGGCCATCCAGACCATCCTCAGCCGCAACGTTTACGCTCTGGATCAGGCGGTGATTTCCGTCACGCAGATCCATACCGGGACGGCATCGAACATCATCCCCGAGGAAGCGATGTTCTGCGCGACGATCCGCTGCTTCAACCCCGAGGTTCGCGAGCTTCTGAAGAAGCGTGTCCATGAGATTGTCGAGGGGCATGCGGCCGCCTACGGCGTCAGCGCGCGCATCGACTATGACTGGGGCTATCCGGCGACGATCAACCATCCCGACGAGACCGACTTTGCCGCTGACGTGGCGCGCGAGATTTCGGGCGAGGCGGCGGTCGATGCGCGGGCCGCGCGCGAGATGGGTTCGGAAGATTTCTCCTACATGCTGGAAGCGCGTCCGGGGGCCTATCTCTTCCTCGGTGCCGGTCCGGGTGCGGGTCTCCACCATGCGGCCTATGACTTCAACGACGAGATCGCTCCGATAGGAGCCACGTTCTTTGCAAGGCTCGTCGAAAAGGCGCAGCCGGTGGTCTAAGCGGATGGTCCAGATCTGGACCATGAGTTAAAAATGTTATAAATCAGGGTGTTACGATTTTTCGTTAACCTGATTTTAAGAATCTGTCGGGGCAATGAGCCCATGCTCATGCCCTGACAGCAGGGCCGGAGGCTTGCAGATGCGGATGATGTCTTTCCTTCCCGTCGCCGGTGTTACCGTAAAGCTTTGCCTTGTCGGTTCGGCGGTATCTGCTCAGGACTTGTCGGGTGAGTTGATCTTTTTCCACACGCCGACCGGCAATATTCATTGCATGATCGATCAGGGCGAGAACCCCGGCGTGCGCTGCGACCTCTTGCAGGTCGAGCCGTCGTTCACCGACCGTCCGTCCGACTGCGATCTGGACTGGGGCGACAGTTTCTGGATCGGACCGGAGGAGGCCAGCGGGTCGCTTGTTTGCCACGGCGATACAGTGGCGGACCCATCGGGGGCCGTGCTGGACTATGGGCTTGTTGCCCGAGGCGGCGGCGTGGTTTGCGTATCGGCCAAGACGGGGCTGACCTGCCAGACCGCCGAAGGGCATGGGTTCTTCTTGTCGCGGAAGGAACAGAAGGTCTTTTGATCTTTGGCGCGCGGTTGGTGGGGCAGACGAGCGGACTTTGTGGCGCAAGGCCCGGCAGGTCGACGAACCATATTCACCCTATTTGATCAAAAAATTCACTTGCCCTTTGCATTGCATCCCATATGGTGCGGTCCAGTGATATTGACTGGAGATTCAAAATGAACCGCCCGGCTGCTTCGCAGATCAACGAACCGCTGTGGGAGATGGACCGCGCCCATTCGCTTCATCCGTGGACCAATTTCGGGCCGTTCGAGAAGGACGGCGCGCTGGTCATCACGCGGGGCGATGGGGCCTATCTTTGGGATGCCGAGGGGCGGAAGTATTTTGACGCAGTGGGCGGGCTTTGGTGCACGAACATCGGGCTGGGGCGGCGCGAGATGGCGGATGCGATTGCCGATCAGGCGCATCAACTGGCGTTTTCCAACACGTTCGTGGACATGACCAATGGTCCGACGGCGCGGCTGGCGGCGAAGATTGCCGAATTGGCGCCGGGGGATCTGAACCGGGTGCACTTCACCACGGGTGGCTCGACGGCCGTGGATACGGCGGTGCGGATGGTCAGCTACTATCAGCATGCGCGCGGGTTTCCGGACAAGACAGACATCGTGGCGCGGGACTATTCCTATCATGGCTCGACGTACCTGTCGCAGTCGGTGGGCAAGCGGCCGGGCGACCGGGTCGAGGAGTTCCGCTACAAGACGGAAGGAATTCACCATCTGTCCTGCCCCAATCCTTATCGCCGCCCGGAAGGGATGAGCGAGGCGGATTATTGCGACCAGTTGGTGCGCGAGTTCGAGGACCTGATCGCGCGGGTCGGTGCGGACCGTATCGGCGGGTTCATCGCCGAGCCGATCCAGGCGTCGGGCGGCATCATCATCCCGCCGGAGGGATACCTCAAGCGGATGTGGCAGGTCTGTCAGCGCCACGAGATCCTGTTCATCGCCGACGAGGTGGTGACGGCGTGGGGGCGGCTGGGGCACTGGTTCGCCTCGTGGGACGAGTTCGGGGTGCAACCTGACATCATCACCACGGCCAAGGGGCTGACCTCGGGCTATATCCCGCTGGGGGCTGTCGTGTTCTCGGACCGGATCTGGGACGTGATGGCCAAGGGTGGCGCGCGGTGGTTCACCAGTGGTTATACCTATTCGGGGCATCCGGTCGCTTGCGCGGCGGGGTTGAAGAACATCGAGATCATGGAGCGTGAGGGTCTGCTGGCCCGCGCGGCCAAGGTGGGTGGCTATTTCGAGACGCGGATGAAGGAACTGGAGGCGCTGCCGCTGGTCGGGCAGGTGCGGGGCCGCAAGCTGATGCTGTGCGTGGAGAATGTGGCCAACAAGGCCACGAAGGAACTGCTGCCCGACGAGGTGGGCGAGTCCAAGCGCATCTCGAACCTGTGCGAGGAGATGGGTCTGATCGTGCGGCCCATCGGCCATCTGAACGTGATGTCTCCGCCGCTGATCATCAGCGAGGGCGACGTGGACTTCATCGCCGAGACGCTGGAAAAGGCGATCCGCAAGGTGAGCGACGATCTGACCCGCGAGGGGATCAGGATCGGCT
>JBATMT010000062.1:0-8851 GCA_049289975.1 Paracoccaceae bacterium
CAGGACGCCGAGTTCGAGCGGGATGCCGAAAAGGAGATTGAGGCCGATGGCGGTGCCGATTACCTCGGCAATGTCGGTGGCGATGATGGCGATTTCGGCCAGCGCCCACAGCGGATAGGACACCCAGCGCGGGAAAGCGTCACGGCAGGCCTGGGCAAGGTCGCGGCCCGAGGCGATGGCAAGGCGGGCGCAGAGCGATTGCAGCACGATCGCCATGATGTTGGAGACCAGCGCCACGACGAGAAGCGCGTAGCCGAACTTCGAGCCGCCGGCGAGCGAGGTCGCCCAGTTACCGGGGTCCATGTAGCCGACGGCGACCATGTATCCCGGACCGAGGAAGGCCGCGAACCGCCGCCACGTCCCCTTGGGTAGCGCGACGGAGCGATGAACGTCCGACAGGGCAGCATCGCCGCGAGAACGACGCCAGTCGCCTGCAGAGGCATTACCGATGGCGGAGAGCGAAAATGTGTCGGGCATGGCTCTTTTTGCAAATGAGAATAATTCTCAATTATTGACGGCTTGGGCGGAAGTCAAGCGCCGCAGTGCGGCGCCGCCCCACGCCCCGAGGATATTTGCAGAAAGAAAATGTGGGGTGGGTTCAGGTGATGCGGCGAGCGAGAGCGGTGGCAGGGATGCCGTCAACGGATCAGAAGTCCGTCGCGCCGGGCGGAAAGTTGGCCAGAGGGGCGTCCAGATCGGCTTGGTGCACGTGGCGACGCAGCGCGATGGCGATGGCGCGGATGGCGTGATCGGTGGCGGGGTTGTGGCCCATGCGGACCGACTTCACCTCGCGGGTCATCGAGAGGTGGTCGGTGAAAGGAAGGATGGGGAGTGAGACGTTCCAGCGATAGACGAAGAGGGCGCGCAGGCAGGCGGACAGCAGGTCAGCGAGCGAGCCCTTGGGTCACGCTGAGGCGGCGGCGGAAGGTTTGCAGGGCACCATCGACGGCCATGTAGGTGGAATGGTCGGCGGGAGTGCCCAATTCTTCTTGCGCGTCTGCGCGGAAGGCCTGCCAGTCCTTGGTCGCGCGGCGGATGGCCCGAGGCATCGGCATGTGTGCGACCTTTCAGTTGGTGCATATCGGGGTTGGCCGGAAGGCGGACAAGAGCCTTGGCAAGTTTAAGCCGGTATTTACCCAAACCGGAAAGACTGCGGCGGTGTGACTTTGAGGGGATGGTCATGAACCGATTCTTCTGCCTGCTGTCTGGTCTTGTCTGGGTTGTACTGTCCGTGCCGGTTGGTGCGCAGCCAGCGCAGACCGAGGCGGAGGCGCGGGCGCTGAACCTTGTGAAAAGCCTGCCCGCAGACCTGTTGCAGTTGATCAACCGAAGCCCCGGTTCGTTCGAGGTGCGCGTGAGCGACATGATCGCCAGCTTTGGCGCGGCGAAGGGTCTGCAACCGGCAGGGATCGAGCAGGTGATCTTGACCGACCGTGCCCGCGTGAGGGCGCGCGAGGTCAGCCGGTTTGTCCGCGCCGATCTGGATGGCGATGGGGTGGTGACGCGGGCCGAGATCGACGCACTGATTGCCATGTCGTCTCAGGGAGCGCGAGGGCGGCTGGACGTGAACTGGCGGCGCGCCGACGCGGATCAGGACGGGCAGGTGCAAGCGGCGGAACTCGCAAGTTTTGCCAGTGACATGGCGGCGGAAAAGGTGTCGGACGCGGTGATTAACCGCTATAGGGCGCTGATGGCATTGGACCTGAGCGGAGACGGGTTTCTGACTGTTGATGAAGTGAACAACGCGGTCGAGATGGTCCAGTCCGTTGATCCGGCGTTATTGCCCAAGGCGAAGGGGGATGACCCCGCGCAGGGAAAATCGGCAGATGCAGGGCAGGGCAAGTCGGGCTGAGGCGGCTCGCGGGGCACGATAGCAAGGCGCTCGCGGGCATTGCTGCGGCATTTCTGCTCGCACCGGGGGCTGATGCTTTCTATAAGCGGGGCAACCATTGCCAATTGCCCCGGAGCGCCTCATGTCTGCCACTCTTTCTCCTGCCGATCTTGCCAAGAAGGCAGCTGCCGACAAGGCGGTCGAGTTTGTTCAAGACGGGATGCGGCTTGGTCTGGGGACCGGCTCGACAGCGTTCTTCATGGTGAAGCGGCTGGCCGAGCGGGTTCGCGAGGAAGGGTTGCGGATTGTAGGTGTGCCGACTTCGAGCCGGACTGCTGCACAGGCACGCGAAGAGGGGCTGCGTGTGGTGACGCTTGACGAAGCGCAGTGGCTCGACCTGACCATCGACGGGGCAGACGAGTTCGACCCCGAGTTGCGACTGATCAAGGGCGGCGGTGGCGCGCATCTTCAGGAAAAAGTTGTCGCCGCGGCATCGGACCGGATGATCGTTATCTCGGATCCCGGCAAGCGGGTGACGCGGCTTGGAGCCTTTCCGTTGCCTGTCGAAGTCTTGCAGTTCGGCTGGCAATCGAGCCGCCGCCATGTCGAGGGAGTATTGGCCGATCTGGGCTATGCCGGCGTGCGGATCGCGCAGCGCATGGCGAGCGAAAAACCGTTTGTGTCGGACGAGGGTAACTTCATCCTCGACCTGCATATGGGGGTGATCACCGACCCTGCGGCTCTGGCGATGGCACTGAACCAGATACCGGGGCTGGTTGAAAACGGGCTTTTCATCAATATGTCAGACCTCGTCGTCGTCGGTCATACCGATGGCAGCACCGAACTGATCGAGGCAACGCCGGGAACGGTTCGCGCGATGCAGGCAGTCCGGGAGCGGAAGGATCAGCCCTTCGCAGACATGACCTGAACCACGGACCTTCGGGTGCGATGGGCAGAGGAGACGGAACATGAGCGGCAAAGCCGTATTCGACTATGACCTGTTCGTCATCGGTGGCGGATCGGGTGGTGTGCGTGCCGCGCGGATCGCGGCAGGCGAGCATGGTGCCAAGGTGGCACTGGCCGAGGAATACCGGATGGGCGGAACCTGCGTCATCCGGGGTTGCGTGCCGAAGAAGCTGATGGTTTTTGCCTCGACCTATCGGGGCGCGATGGCTGATGCGCAGGCCTATGGCTGGGACGTGCAGGCGGGCGCGCTTGATTGGAGCGCGTTCCGGACGAAGCTGGATGCCGAGTTGGACAGGCTTGAGCGGGCCTATCGCAGCGGACTGACGTCGGCAGGTGTTACCATCCATGACACGCGGGCCGTGGTCACGGACGCGCATACGGTGACGCTGGCATCGGGCGAGGTCCTGCGTGCCAAGCATATCCTGATCGCGACGGGTGGGCATCCGGTTGTACCGGAGTTCGCGGCCAAGCAGGGTGTGTTGACCTCGAACGATATCTTCAAGCTTGATGCTCTGCCGAAGACTGTGCTGATCGTGGGCGGTGGTTACATCGCCAGCGAATTTGCCTGCATCCTGAATGGCCTTGGTGTCGAGGTGACGCAATTCTATCGCGGGCCGCAAATCCTGCGCGGGTTTGACGAGGAAGCGCGCGGGATGATCGCCGATCAGATGCGCGCGTCGGGCATCACGCTGCTGACTGATACCGACGTGGCCGAGATGCGCCCTGCCGAGGGTGGCATGTGGGTACGCGCCACCAGCGGCGAAGTGCGGGTGTTCGAGAAGGTCGTCTATGCGACCGGGCGCGCACCGAATACTGCCGGGCTGGGGTTGGCCGAAGTGGGTGTGAAGCTTGGTGCCAAGGGCGAGGTGATTGTCGATCAATGGTCGCAGACCTCAGTCCCGTCGATCTATGCGGTGGGCGATGTGACCGACCGGATCGCGCTGACGCCTGTGGCGATCCGTGAGGGGCATGCCTTTGCAGATACGGTCTTTGGCGCCATGCCCCGGACAGCGGACCACGCGACGGTTGCCAGCGCGGTCTTTACCCAGCCGGAATTCGGCACGGTGGGGCTGAGCGAGGAAGCGGCGCGGGCGCGGGGACCGATCGAGGTTTATGTGGCGAACTTCCGGCCGATGCAGTCGCTTTTTGCCGGGCGCGAGGATCGGGTGATGATGAAGCTGGTCGTCGATGCGACTGACCGCAAGGTTCTCGGATGCCATATCGTCGCACCCAATGCGGGCGAAATGATTCAGCTTGCGGCAGTTGCGGTGAAGATGGGCGCGACAAAAGAGGATTTCGACCGGACGGTGGCCGTTCATCCAACGATGTCGGAAGAGCTTGTCACCATGCGTAAACCGACGCGAACGGCTTGACAATTTTACATAAGTGCCCAGTTGGATGGGCGGACAAGAATAAAACGGGAGAGAGCGCCTGATGGCTGGCAGCGGTGGTCCCTGGGGCGGTGGCTCGGGCAACAATGACGACGATGATCGCGGCAAACGCGACGGCGGCAGAGGCGGACGACGCCCCGGTGAGGGGGGGCAGATCCCCGAGATCGAGGAAATCGTCAAGAAGGGCACGGAACAGCTGAAGGTGCTGATCGGTGGCCGTGGCGCACGCGGCGGCAACGGCGGCGGTTTTGGCGGAGGTCAAGGCGGCCCGCATTTGTCACGCAATTCCATCGGTTTGGGCGTGCTGGCAGCGATTGGCCTGTGGGCCTTTGCGTCGTTTTATACGGTTCGACCTGAAGAGAAGTCGGTTGAGCTTTTCTTGGGGAAGCGCTCGGCTATCGGCGAACCGGGTCTGAATTTCGCTCCTTGGCCTTTCTACAGCTATGAGGTCATCGCAGTTACGACCGAACGGACCGAGGATATCGGCGTCGGACAGACGGGTGGCGATGAAGGTCTGATGCTGACTGGCGATGAAAACATCGTCGATATCGACTTTCAGGTCGTCTGGAACATCTCGGACCCGGAAAAATATCTTTTTAATCTGCGTGACCCGCAGTTGACCATCCGCGCCGTGGCCGAAAGCTCGATGCGCGAAATCATTGCCCAGTCGCAGCTTGCGCCGATCCTGAACCGCGACCGCGGTTCAATTGCTGCACGACTTCAAGACATGATCCAGAAGACGCTAGACAGCTACAACAGCGGCCTGAGCGTGGTTCGCGTCAACTTCGACCGCGCCGACCCGCCGCGTGAGGTCATCGACGCCTTCAAGGAAGTGCAGTCGGCTGAACAAGAGCGCGACCGCTTGCAGAAGGAAGCGGATGCCTATGCCAACAAGGCAGTGGCAGGTGCGCGCGGCGAAGCAGCTCAGGTGATGGAAGAGGCCGAAGCCTATCGGGCGCAGGTCGTAAACCAGGCTGAGGGTGAAGCCAGTCGTTTCTCGGCGGTTCTGACCGAATACAAAAAGGCGCCCGATGTGACGCGGGAGCGGCTTTACATCGAGACGATGCAGGAAGTGATGAAGCGCGTCGACAAGATCATTCTGGACGACAAGGCCGGCGGTTCGCAGGGCGTGGTGCCGTTCTTGCCGCTTAATGAACTTGGTCGGGCTGCGACAGGTGCAGGGGCGATGGGGACTGGCGGAACGTCAACCGGCAGCACGACGGGAGGGACGAACTGATGAACCGCACAACGCTTCTTATCCCTGCTGCCGTTCTGGTGATCGCCACAGTTCTTTCGTCGGTCTTCATCGTTGATGAACGCGAAAAGGCCTTGGTCCTGCAATTCGGTCAGATCAAGGAAGTCCGTGAAGAACCGGGCCTCTATTTCAAGATTCCACTGATTCAGGAAGTTGTTCGCTATGACGACCGGATGCTTGGTCGCGATATAGAGCCTTTGGAAGTCACGCCGTCCGATGATCGCCGTTTGGTCGTGGATGCGTTCGCGCGCTACATGATTAAGGACGTGGAGCGATTCCGTCAGGCCGTCGGTGCCGGTGGCATCGAGTTCGCGGAAAACCGCATCGACACTATCTTGCGGTCGCAGGTACGCGAGGTTCTGGGTGCGGTCGATTCATCTGAAATCTTGTCCGAAAACCGTGCCGCGCTGGCCGCGAAAATCCGCGATGCCGCTGCCAGAGAGGCGGAAGCGCTTGGGATCATGATCGTGGACGTGCGTCTGCGTCGGACTGATCTGCCGGAGCAGAACCTTGCGGCGACGTTTGCAAGGATGCGCGCTGAACGTGAACGCGAGGCGGCTGACCAGATCGCACGCGGTAACGAAGCGGCGCAGCGGTTGCGGGCGCAGGCGGACCGGACGGTGATCGAAACCGTGTCCGACGCCAAGCGTCAGGCGGAAATCGTGCGCGGTCAGGCCGATGCCAAGCGCAATGCGATCTTTGCGACGGCCTATGGTGCGGACCCGGACTTCTTCCAGTTCTACCGCTCGTTGACGGCCTATCGGGATTCGCTGCAAGCTGGCAACTCCACGCTGGTCCTGTCGCCTGACAGCGAGTTCTTCCGCTATCTGAAGGACTCAAAAGGCAGCGCGCCCGCCACCGAGCCTGCGCCAGCGCCCTGATGGGCCTGTCGGGTGAAACGATCCTTGTCGCCGCAGGCCTGTGGCTCGCGGCGGAGGGACTGATGTTGGCGCTCGCGCCGCAGCAAATCGAGCGTATCTTGGCGTTTCTGGCGGGATTGCCGGTGGAAAACCGCCGGTCGCTGGGGCTTTTCGCGCTGGCAGCGGGGGTGGCGCTGATCTGGCTGGCCAGCCGGGTTGCCGGGTGAGCGGCTTTTCTGGCAGGATCACAAGCAGGTGAGGACGACGACCGGGCTTTGATTTCCGGCCTTGCTCCCCTAGCTTAAATTGCGTGAGGCGGGCCGGAAGCAATCCGGGTCTTGCTTCAGAACAGAATTCAGGAGTGAACGGTGAGATCTCAGGCCATTGCAATCGCACGGACGGATCGGGATGGGGCGCAGTTGCGCGCGTGGATGGTGCTGCGCGCCGCTTGGGCGATGCTGGCAACGCTGGCGCTGGTGATGGCGCTGGCCGGGCGGTCGGAGGCTCGTGCCGCACCGGACAGTTTCGCCGATCTGGCCGAAAAGGTCAGCCCGGCGGTGGTGAACATCACCACCTCGACGGTGGTAGAGGCTCCGACAGACGGTGGGCCGATGGTGCCGGAGGGGTCTCCGTTCGAGGATTTCTTCCGTGATTTCAACAACCGTGATGGCGGCGGCGGGCCGCAACCGCAGCGGTCGACGGCGCTTGGCTCGGGCTTTGTGATCTCGGCTGACGGGTTCATCGTGACCAACAACCACGTGATCGAGGGGGCCGACGAAATCTCGATCGAGTTCTTCTCGGGCAAGAAGCTTGACGCAAAGCTGGTAGGGACCGACCCCAAGACCGACATTGCGCTTCTCAAGGTGGAAAGCACCGAGCCTTTGCCCTTCGTCACCTTCGGCAACAGCGATCTGATGCGTGTGGGCGACTGGGTGATGGCGATGGGCAACCCGCTTGGTCAGGGGTTCTCGGTGTCGGCCGGTATCGTTTCGGCGCGTAACCGCGAACTTTCGGGCAGCTATGATGACTTCATCCAGACCGATGCAGCGATCAACCGGGGCAACTCGGGCGGGCCGCTATTCAACATGGATGGCGAAGTGATCGGGGTGAACACTGCGATCCTCAGCCCCAACGGCGGCTCGATTGGCATTGGTTTCTCGATGGCCTCGAACGTGGTGGCCAAGGTCGCCGACCAGCTTCGCCAGTTCGGCGAGACGCGGCGCGGCTGGCTGGGCGTGCGCATTCAGGATGTGACGCCGGATGTTGCCGAAGCGATGGGGCTGACGGACCAAACGGGCGCGCTGGTGACGGATGTGCCAGAGGGTCCGGCGATGACTGCTGGCGTGAAATCGGGCGATATCATCACGGCTTTCGACGGCAAGCCGGTGAAGGATTCGCGCGAGCTGGTGCGGCGCGTCGCAGATGCGGCGGTCGGAACGGCGGTGCCGCTGACGGTGATGCGTGAGGGCAAGCCCGTGGAACTGACGATCACGCTGGGCCGCCGCGAACAGGCAGAGGGCGAGGCGCAGCCGGCCAAGGTGGAGCCGGACAAGCCGGTCGAAAAGGACCTGTTGGGCATGAAGCTTGGCATGCTGACTGACGAATTGCGCGGCCAGATGAACCTGCCGGACGACAGTCAGGGACTTATCGTCACCGACGTGGACCAGACCACCGAAGCCTATGAAAAGGGCCTTCGGGCGGGTGACCTGATCACCGAAGCGGGCCAGCAGCGCGTGACCTCGATCGAGGATTTCGAGTCGCGGATTGCCGAGGCCAAGGACGCCGGTCGCAAGTCGATCCTGCTCTTGATCCGGCGCGAGGGTGATCCGCGCTTTGTGGCGCTGTCTGTCGAGTAAGACAGGGCAGAACGGATGGAAGGGCGCCCCCGGTGTGGCGCCTTTTCTTTTGGCGTTGCGAGGGCGGCGCGTGTCAGCGGCGGCCTAGATCACCCTTCGCAGTCCCCCACTGGAAGCCGCATTCGATTTCTACTATGTGGGCTGACAAATATGCGGGCTTGCTGAGCCCTGTGGCAGAGGATGAAGATGGCGAAGATCACTTACGTTGAGTTTGGCGGTAAGGAACATGTGCTTGACGTGGCCAACGGCCTGACGGTCATGGAAGGCGCGCGCGACAATGGCATTCCGGGGATCGAGGCTGACTGCGGCGGTGCCTGCGCCTGTTCGACCTGCCATGTCTACGTGGACGCGGCCTGGGTCGAGCGGCTTCCGAAGAAGGAAGCGATGGAAGAGGACATGCTCGACTTCGCCTATGAGCCCGATCCGGCCCGCTCGCGCCTGACCTGCCAGCTCAAGGTCAGCGATGCCATCGACGGGCTCAAGGTGTTCATGCCGGAAAAGCAGATCTGACTGTTGCACGACGGTGCCCTGCGACGCGCAGGGCAAGCCTTATGCGGCGGCGCGCCGGGCTTGTGCCCGCCGCGCCCTGGTTGCCTCCGGCGGGGATATTTTCGAGCAGAAAATGCTGTCTGCGCCCTGCCAATGTCATGCTGATCTGATGGCAGGACGGTTCGGGCCGGGAGGCTTAAGAC
>JBATMT010000063.1:0-7385 GCA_049289975.1 Paracoccaceae bacterium
CCCGAAACGGCGCCAGCGCCAGCCGCAGCGAGAACTGCGACCGGTCACCGCCGCCACGGCTGTCAGCCGCCGACAGGATCGCCACCGCCTTGTCTGTCCACGGCCCGCCTTTGGTGCGGCTGACCCAGTCGAGCGCGTTCTTCAGAACGCCGGGGATCATCTTGTTGTATTCCGGCGTGCAGATCACGATGCCATCCGCCGCCTTCACCTGATCTGCCAGCAACTGGACCTTTGGCGGAATGCCTTCTGCAATCTCGACATCCTCGTCAAAGAGCGGCAGGCGCAGGTCCGCGTCGGTGTAGTCAGCCACGCCGAAGGCACGCTTCACCTCTTCCAGCAAAAGCCGGTTGGTCGAAGCGGCACGCAACGCGCCACAAATCCCAAGGATCTTCAGGTCAGCCATTCCTCAACTCCGTCCCAGAACCCAGTCCAGCATCCGCTGCGGCAATATCCGTCGCGCCGTGCCCATTAGATAGGTGGGCGTGGTCACATAGTAACGCGCCTTGGGCCGTGGAGTTTCCAACGCCTGAAGCAGCTTTGCCGTTACCGCACTGGCGGGCAGCTCGAACCGGTCCGGGCCGCGCTTTTCATAGAGCCGTTTCAACAGGCTCGCCTCGTACTGCGCCTTGCGCGGGCTCTTTCGCCAGTCGATCCAGCGTTCGAAATGCGGGATTGAATTGACCCGTATCTTCGAGGTGATCGGGCCGGGCTCGATAAGGATCGCCCGGATCGGCGTATCGGCCATTTCCAGACGCAGCACATCGGTCAGCCCCTCCATCGCGAACTTCGTCGCCACATAGGCGCCGCGCCAGCGTATGCCCACCAGCCCCAGCACCGACGAACAATTTACTATACGCCCGTAGCCCTGCTTGCGCATCACCGGCAGCGCCAGCCGCGTCAGTTCGTGATAGCCAAAGAGATTGACGTTGAAGATCGCCCGCAAGGCATCCGTCGGCAGATCCTCCACTGCGCCGGGACAGGCAAACGCACCGTTGTTGAAGATCGCGCCCAACGTGCCACCGGTGCGCGAAAGGGCCTCGTCGAACGCCGCCTTGATGCTGGTGTCATCGGCATAGTCGAGCGCGAAGCTCTCCAGTCCCTCATCCCGCAGCCGCGCGCAATCTTCTTCCTTGCGGCAGGTGGCGAACACCCGCCAGCCTGCGCGCTTCAGCCCGTGCGCGGCGTCATAGCCGATCCCCGACGAGCAGCCGGTGACAAGGATGGTCTTTTCCACGTATCTGCTCCCGAACCTGACTTGCCCCGCGCTTTTTCCGAAATCCGCATGGCAGTTTTCAGGATGACGCACTGGACGACTTGCGCCCCCCGGATTACACGGGCGGCATGAGTGATGCCAGCGACGATCTTCCGGTTTCCGCCA
Source organism: Paracoccaceae bacterium (assembly GCA_049289975.1). Lineage (GTDB taxonomy): Bacteria > Pseudomonadota > Alphaproteobacteria > Rhodobacterales > Rhodobacteraceae > TMP-24. The sequence goes on from JBATMT010000063.1 coordinate 1,379, forward strand.
CCACGACCGAGCCGCTTTCGCGTGCCATCGGCGAGCGTTACCTGACCTATGCGCTCTCGACGATCATGCACCGGGCGCTTCCCGACGCGCGTGACGGGTTGAAACCGGTCCATCGGCGCATCCTCTATGCCATGCGAGAATTGAAACTCTCGCCCACAGGTGGTTTCCGCAAGTCCGCCAAGATCTCCGGCGACGTGATGGGCAATTACCACCCGCACGGCGACACCGCGATCTATGACGCGATGGCGCGTCTCGCCCAGCCCTTCGCCATGCGCTACCCGCTGGTCGATGGTCAGGGCAACTTCGGCAACATTGACGGCGATAACCCCGCCGCCAGCCGCTATACCGAGGCGCGTCTGACCGCCGCCGCCGAAGCGCTGATGGAGGGGCTGGCCGAGAACGCCGTGGACTTCCGCCCGAACTACGACGGCACCCTTGAAGAGCCGGTGGTCATGCCCGCCGCCTTCCCGAACCTTCTGGCCAACGGCGCTTCGGGGATTGCCGTGGGCATGGCCACCAACGTTCCGCCGCACAACCTTCACGAACTGATCGACGCCTGCCAGCTTATGCTCAAGGACCCCGCCGCATCGGATGAGGCGCTTGTCGCGCTCGTCCCCGGACCAGATTTCCCGACCGGCGGCACCATCGTCGAGCCGCGCGAAAACATTCTCGAGGCCTATCGCACCGGACGAGGCTCGTTCCGGCTGCGCGCCAAGTGGCATGTCGAGGATCAGGGTCGCGGCACCTGGAACATCATCGTCATCGAGATCCCCTATCAGGTGCAGAAGTCCAAGCTGATCGAGCGGCTGGCCGAAGTGATCCAGACCAAGAAGGTCCCGGCACTGGCCGATGTGCGCGACGAAAGCGCCGACGACGTTCGCATCGTGCTGGAACCCCGTTCGCGCAATGTCGATCCGGAAATGCTGATGGGTATGCTCTTCCGCAGTTCCGAGCTGGAAATCCGCTTCTCGCTCAACATGAACGTGCTGATCGACGGGCGCACACCCAAGGTCTGCTCGCTGAAGGAAGTGCTGCGCGCCTTCCTTGACCACCGCCGCGACGTGCTCAAGCGCCGCTCGCAGCACCGGCTGGAAAAGATCGACGCGCGGCTGGAAATCCTTGAAGGCTTCATCATCGCCTTCCTGAATCTTGACCGTGTCATCGACATCATTCGCTACGATGCCGAGCCGAAACGCGCGCTGATGGCCGAGGACTGGGGCAAGCCCCATCCGCGCGCCATGTCGGAAAAGGACTATGTGCCACCGCCACTCGACGGCGAAGGCGAACTGACCGAAGCGCAGGCGGAAGCCATCCTGAACATGCGCCTGCGGTCGCTGCGCAAGCTCGAAGAGATGGAACTCAAGCGCGAGTATGACGAGCTTCTGAAAGAGCGTGCCGGGCTGGAGGATCTTCTGTCGTCTGACGCCCGCCAGTGGAAACGCATCGGCGAGGAACTGGCGCTGGTGCAAAAGACCTTCGGCCACAGCGCACCGGGTGGCAAGCGCCGCACCCTGTTTGCCGACGCCGCCGAGGTCGAGGAAGTGCCGATCGAGGCGATGATCGACCGCGAGCCGATCACGGTAATCTGCTCGAAGATGGGCTGGATACGCGCCATGAAGGGCCACCAGCCGCTCGACACCGAGGTGAAGTTCAAGGACGGTGACGAGGGCCGTTTCTTCTTCCATGCCGAAACCACCGATCGCATTCTGATCGTCGGGGCAAACGGGCGGTTCTACACGATACTGGGTGCCAACCTGCCCGGCGGTCGCGGCATGGGCGAGCCTGTGCGCCTGATGGTCGATCTGCCCAACGATTCCGACATTGCCGAGATCCTGATCTACCGGCCGGGCCTGAAGTATCTGGTCGCATCGTCGGAGGGCGACGGATTCGTCGTACCATCGGAGGAGGTCGTGGCCCAGACGCGTGCCGGCAAGGTTGTCCTGAACCTGCGTGACGGGGTCAAGACCCAGGTCTGCCGCCCTGTCCATGGCGACCATGTCGCGGTGGTGGGCGACAACCGCAAGGTGCTGATCTTCCCGCTCTCCGATCTGCCGGAAATGGCGCGCGGCAAGGGTGTGCGGCTGCAAAAATACAAGGACGGCGGCCTGTCTGACGCAACAACCTTCCGCGTTGCCGATGGATTGTCTTGGAAAGACCCTGCCGGACGTACCCGAACCGAAACCGATCTTGGCGAATGGCTTGCAAATCGCGCAACCGCGGGCAGAATGGCCCCGCGCGGCTTCCCGCGCGACAATAGGTTCAGCCAGTAACGGATAGCTTGATGAGTGAGATCACCCCGGTTCGCTGCCATGATGATGACGGGGATCTTTTCAGGCTTGTGTTGCACACCGCTGCGCTGACCATTGTCACTGCGGGCATCTATCGCTTCTGGGCGCGAACGCGCATCCGTCGCTACATCTGGTCGACCATCTTGGTCGAGGGCGACCGGCTCGAGTATACCGGCACCGGACTAGAGAAGTTCCTCGGCTTTCTGGTCGCGGTAGTGGTGCTGGCCGTTTATCTCGGTCTCGTACAACTGATCTTGCTGTGGTTCGGCCTGCACTATGTGTTTAGCCCGCATAATACCGCCGAGCAGTTGATGCAGGTCGCGGTCTTCTACCTGTCGTTCTTCGCCGTTCTGCCGTTGACGATCTTCGCCCGCTTCAGGGCACGCCGTTACCTTCTGGCCCGCACCCGTTTCCGCAGCATCCGATTTGGCATGGAAGGGTCGGCTTGGGGTTATGTCGCCCGCACCCTCTGGTATGGCTTTCTGACGATCATAACGCTCGGCATCCACCTGCCCCGCCAGACATTCAACCTCGAACGCTACAAGACCGACCATACGTGGTACGGTGATCGCCAGTTCGAGCAGAAGGGTAACTGGCAAGACCTGTGGCCCGCAACGCGCCACATCAACATCGGGCTAGCGATGGTCGTCGCAGGATTGTTTTGCCTTGTGCAGAAATCACTGACGCCCGTTGGCGGCTTCCTCTTGATTGTCGGCGGCTGCTGGGCGCAAATTGGCTACCTGTACTACCGCATTCACGCCTTCCGTATTTTGACAAACAACAAGGTCCTTGGCGGTGAGGTTGGATTTTCGTCGGACATCCGTTTCGGATCGATCTTAGGCACCTTCATCAAAGGCTATTTGCTGCTGTGTCTGGTCTGTGCCGTCGTCGTGGCTATCACCGGTTTCAGCGTCGCGATCTTGGTCGGGATCCTTGGAACCTTTCACGGAATTGGCCCTTTCCTGTCTGGCATCCTTGTGGTGGTCGCATACCTTGTCGCATTCGCCATCATCTGGGCCGCCAGTCTTGCTCTGGTCACTAGACCGATCATCGGCAAATTTGCCAATTCGATCCGCATCGAGAATGCGGCAGCACTGGCAAACGTCCGCCAGCGCGCCTTTGACGCGGGGGCCGACGCCGGTGGCTTTGCCGACGCGCTTGATGTGGGGGGTGCCGTGTGACCGCGCCCGAGGCTCCGGTCCCCGCCATCTTGTTCGATGGCAACACTGCCGTCCCGAACGAGGTTCTTGTCGCGCCTTCGATGGACGGTCTGTCGCTGAAGATCTGGCGCACCGATGGGTCTGCGCCTTTCCTGAACTGGCCCTTCGACCGCCTGCGCGGGTTACTCGACCAATCAAGCGACGAGCAGCTTGTGCTCATGCTGATGGCAGACACCAAAGATGAAACGCCGCGCGATTCAGCGCGGCTGGTCCTCACAGATGGCCGCGCCATCACCTGGTTGCGCCAGACCCGCCCCGGTCTTTTCCGCAGAGATATCCGCCCAGGGACCTTTCGCCGAGTAGCGCTTTGGCTCGGCGCAGCAGCCGCGTCCCTGCTTCTGATGCTGTTCGTGATCTTGCCAAATCTGTCGGACCGGCTGGCAGGCTGGATCTCTCCCGAGACCGAGGCAGATGTCGGTCGCGCCATGCTGGCGCAGGTCTCGAAATTCTTCGGTGCCGCCAACCTGGAAGACATCGAATGCCGGGGAACGGCGGGCCAACAGGCGCTTTTACACCTGCAAGACCGGCTCACCAAAGACCGGAACATCGGCTATGATATCCAGCTTCGGGTGGTGAACCACGACATGGTCAATGCCTTTGCCCTTCCCGGCGGTCAGGTGATCATCCTGCGGGGCCTTCTGGACGAGGCAAACGGTCCCGACGAGGTCGCGGGCGTCCTTGCCCATGAAATCGGCCATGTCGCCCACCGCGACCCGACGCGGCTGATGCTGCGTGCGGCGGGATCGGCTGGACTGCTGTCGTTGATCCTGGGCGACGTCACGGGCGGAACCTTGATCGCCATCGCCGGAGACCAATTGATGCAGGCCTCGTATACCCGCGATGCCGAAGCCAACGCCGATGCCTTCGCCTTCCAACTGATGACCGACACCGGCATTTCCAGCGACGGCCTCGCCGATTTCTTCACCCGCATCGCCAAGATCACCGACGGCGTGCCCGAATTCCTGTCGTCGCACCCGCTAAGCGCCGACCGCGCCGCACGCGCCTACGCAAACGCCGAGTTGGAGAAATCATCGGGCGTTGCCCTCACGCCTGCCCTGTCGGCCTCCGACTGGACAGAGCTGAAAGGCATCTGCGGCTCGAACAGTTGACAGGCTCAGTCAGCCCGCCCACATGCGCACAAGGTTCGACCGGGTCTTGGCCAGCGTGTCGAACAGCGGCCTTTGCCCCTCGATCCCATGCGCAGCCTCGACCGAGCGATCCAGATCGAACAGGATCTCGCGCTTTTCAGCACTCCTGATCCAGCTTTGCACCCAGCCTACTGCGGCATAGCGAACCCCGCGCGTGACTGGTTCCACCCGGTGCAGCGTCGTGGAGGGGTAGAGCAGCAGATCGCCCGCCGAGGGGCGAAACGCCCGCTCCTCGCTGGTTTCCTCGATGATCAGCGCGCCGCCGTCATATTCATCGGGCTCCGACAGAAACAAGGTGAACGAAAGGTCGGTCCGCACCCCGCCCATCAGCGCATCGTCGACATGCAGCCCGTAGGTCTGCCCGATCCGATATCGCGATATGATCAGCTTGCTCATCGCTCGCGGCCGTGCCGCCGACTGGAACACAGGATTGGCCGCCAGACGGCGCGTAATCTTCGCCTCGATTGCCTCCAGATCGGACGAGGCCACGGCCTGCGAGTTTGCCTTCACCGACCGGGCAAAGCGCCCTGCCGTTGACTTGCCGTCGTTGTATTGCAGCCGCTCTGCACTCGACCGGATCGCCGACAGTTCTGAACGTTCGAGCAACCGGTCAAGGACAAGAATCATCGTCACTTCACTCCGTAAGCCGCAAGCTCGATCCGCGCAGCCGCCGACAGTACCACATCCGATCCCGCAGCTACTTTCGCATCTGCGGCCGGTGCCACGCCCGGCAGGCCCGCCGCCACCTCGTCCAGCGCCGCAACGGCTTTGGCCGCCGCCTTCTTTACCTTCTCATCTGAAGACCCGGCAAGGCGCGTCGCCCAAGCACGCGCCGCCTCGATATAACCCCAGCCGTCTTCATACTCCCCGGCATCCGTCACCGCTCCGGCAGCCACACCCTTTTCAAGATCCGCCCCGGCATTGCGCACCAGCGCGACCAGCCCGGCAAACTCGTCCTTCGGCTCTGCCGCCAGTGCCGCACGGGTGGCCCCTATCGCGGTCATCGCCGCCATGAAAGCCACCTCGACACTCGCCGGATCGTCCGTTGCGGCCTTGGTCAGAGCGTCAAGCTCGGTCTCGAAGGGCGGAGCCTTCCGCGCCACCAAAGCCTCTTCGATCAAAGGATAGATGTCGGCGCGCGGATGGCTGAAATGCTGCGCAGCCTTGTCCACCTGTCCGGAGCGTTGAAACGCGATGCCGGTCAGCAGATTGCCTTCAATCTCGCCGATCTCGGTCAGGATCTCGACCGTGGCATCGGCGCTCAGATCCTCTGCCGAAGCCCCGGACTCGCCGCCTTCGCCGCCCTCGGCCTGCGCCAGCCACAGGCGTTCCGGCCCAACATCCCCGGTCC
>JBATMT010000064.1:0-10402 GCA_049289975.1 Paracoccaceae bacterium
ACCCCCACCCCCGCCCGTGCCACCGCCGCCGCAAGCCCGCTCGTACCTACCACCAGCCCCTTGCGGAGATCTGGCCGCCGCGCCGATCCCGTTTCGGCGAACCACGCCGCCCAGGACGGTTGCGTCGCATAGGTCGGGCCCCAGTCGGTGTGAACGAACAGCTCATCTTCAAGACCCTCCAACGCCTCGCCGACCGACGAAACAAGCTGCAGTGCCGCCACCGGAACGATCCGGTCGCGGAAGAGAGGCTCGATATGATGGTCAGGATAGGCATAGCCACCGTATGTGATCCGCAAATCGACGCCATCGCGCGCCAAAGTCACCGGATCTTCCTCGACCCGCAGATCGAGTCCTCCCACATCAAACCCAACCAGCGCCGGAGCCAGCCACAGTTCGGCAACGGATGGCAGCACCGACACCACCAGCCGCGCCCGCTGCGGCCCACTGCGCACCTCATCCGTCACGGAAGCCAGATCGCCCAGCGCCATCTCGATCCGCGGATAGATCGCGCGCCCCGCATCAGTCAGCAGGATCCGGTTGCCCTGCCGCAGGAACAACTTCTTCCCCAGATGCTCTTCCAGCACGCGCACCTGCTGGCTGATCGCGGCCGACGTGACCCCCATTTCGGCCCCCGCCAACACGAAGCTTCCCGTCCGGGCCGCAACTTCAAAGGCTCTCAATGCATTCAGCGGCGGCAACATCGGCATCAATTCTCCGAAAGTTTTTCTTATGCTCCGCAAAATCTTTGCAGATTGCAAGCACGCCGCAAGCGCGCGATTTTATCTCCAAGCGAAGGGAGACCACTATGACCGCCATTCACGACATCATCGACCTTGACCGCTATCCGCTTGACCGTCCTGGCACGCCCGAGTGGCAAGCTCTCGTCGACAAGGCCCGCGCCGATCTGGCCCGCGACGGCATGTTTGACCTCGACGGTTTTCTAAAGCCGGCCGCTATCAATTCGGCAGTCGCCGATCTGGCCCCGAGCTTCGAGTCCGAAGCGTTTACACACGCCCGCAGCCACAACATCTATTTCCGCAAGGAAATCCCCGGCATTTCCGCCGATCACCCGGCACTCAAACAGTTCGAGACCATCAATCGCACTCTCTGTGGCGACCAGATCAGCGGCGTCATCTTGCAACTGTATGACTGGCAGCCGTTCGCTACCTTCCTTGCCGCAACGATGGGCAAGCCTGCCCTTTACACGATGGACGACCCGCTCGCCCGTGTGAACGCCATGCGCTACGGAACCGGCGAGGCACTGAACTGGCACTTCGACCGCTCTGAATTCACCACCACGCTCCTGCTACAGGCGCCGACCGATGGCGGAGACTTCGAATATCGCACTGACCTGCGAAGCGAAACAGACCCCAACTACGAAGGCGTCGCCCGCTTGCTGGCCGGACAGGATCCTGAGCTGCAAAGTATCGCCCTGTCGCCCGGCACGCTTAACGTTTTCAAAGGCAAGAACACTGCTCACCGCGTCACCCCGGTGAAAGGCGACAAGGCCCGCATGATCACCGTGTTTTCCTTCTATGAAAAACCCGGCGTCCGCTTCACCGCCGAGGAACAAAAAGGCTTCTACGGCCGCGCCGCCTGATCTCACCAATTGTCTGCCAGGCATCACTCACGAACTGCTCTAAGCGCCTGAATTAAACCAAGGTCTTGGCCACTCACCATTCGTTACAATCAAGGCGCCGCTCCGCTCACGGATGCGGCGCCTCAATCTTTACGTTACGTTCCCCTTCTATTCTCCACCCGCCGACCTGCTAGGGTGGAAACATGATGCTACCGAGTCCCCGTACCAGCTACTCCCGCGCTGAATATCTCAGCGACACAATCGTGCATGTCTCAGGCCTCGTGATCGTACTGATCTGCGTGCCAATCCTGATCACTCTTGCGGCGGTCTGGCGTGGCGATACGCCCGCCCTCGTCGGAACAACGGTGTACGGCCTGTCGCTTGTTGCGATGATCCTGTGCTCGGCACTTTATAACATTGTCGGCAGCGGGCGCTGGGCTTGGCTTCTGCAACGCCTAGATCATTCGGCAATCTACGCCAAGATAGCAGGTACCTATACGCCTTTTGTGCTGCTGTCGGGGCAAAATGGTTGGCTGATCGTCGGACTCTGGGCTGCGGCGTTCGTCGGCATGGGCCTCAAGATCGCCTCGCCTGTCCGTTTTCGTTGGGTCGGCCTCGCACTCTACCTTGGCATGGGCTGGGCGGGCCTTGCGGTCGGCGGGCCATTTATCGCTGCCCTTTCAACCCCGGTTCTGACGCTAATCATCACCGGGGGAGTGCTCTATACACTCGGCGTCCTTTTCTACCTGTTTGATCGTATGCCGTTCCACTACACAGCCTGGCACGTCATGGTCCTGACCGCGAGCCTCGTTTTCTACGCCGCCGTCATGCTGCAAGTCGCGCAAACCTCTGCCTGACGCGCATCACCGCCTCTCATTTCCTGATCGCAAATATCCCGGGGGCCGGATGAAATCCGGAAGGGGGCAGAGCCCCCTGCCTGAGCTTGCTCAGGGCGCTGCTTGCCTCTGAACATCTTGTCCAAAAGCGTTGTAAGATATCTTAAGATTGGCCTAACGAAAAATGTCAACCCATTGATTTTACTTGATTTCAACAAGTGTATCTCTGTGATACACGATCAAATCGCGGTCTTCCGGCTTTCTTCCAAATAAATTTCCCGAAGCCTCGTCGCGACTCGTCCGGGCACACCACCACCCAGTTTGGCACCGTCTATTTCCACCACAGGCATGACAAAAGCCGATGCCGACGTGATGAAGGCTTCGTCCGCGGACTTCGCCTCATTGATGGTGAACGAACGCTCCTCGACCACCAGTTGCGCCTCTTCCGCAAACCGCAGCACAGCCGCTCGGGTAATGCCATGCAGAATATCGCTCGAAAGGGCCCGAGTGATTATCTTCCCACCTTTCACGATATAGGCGTTGTTCGAGGTCCCCTCGGTCACGAACCCGTCTTCGACAAACCACGCATCATCGCAACCTGCCTTCTTGGCCATCATCTTGCCCATCGACGGATAAAGGAGCTGCACCGTCTTGATGTCCCGACGATGCCAGCGAATGTCCGGGATCGATACAACCTTCAAACCAACCTTCGCCTGCGGATTGTCCGCCAGCCCCGGCTTGGACTGAGTGAAAAGAACCAGAGTCGGCTTCGTCGAGGCAGGATCAGGGAACACGAAATCCCGGTCGCCGGGATTGCCGCGCGTAACCTGCAGATAGATCATCCCGTCCACCACCCCATTGCGCGCCAGCAGTTGGCGGTGAATGGCCAGCAATTCCTCGTCCGTCGCAGGGCTTGGCATGTCCAACTCGCTCAGACTGCGCCGCAGACGCGAGCAATGACCGGCGAAATCAAGGAGCTTGCCGTCCAGAACGCTGGTCACCTCATAGACGCCGTCTGCCATCAGGAACCCCCGGTCGAAGATCGAGACTGTCGCCTTGTCCTCTGCCAGCCACTCACCGTTCACGTAGACAGTCCGCGTCATCTCTCGTCTCCTATCCCCAAAGCTCGGTATCCGGCGGATAAACCTGCGACCCTTCATAGCGAAGGGACCGGTCGCGGTCTTCCGCCAGAAGCAGCGGTCCGTCAAGGTCCACAATCTCCGCGCCCTGCGCAACCACCAAGGCCGGCGCCATTGCCAACGATGAGCCAACCATGCAGCCCACCATCACCCCAAATCCCGCCGCCTGCGCCGCCTCCCTCAGCGCCAACGCCTCGGTCAACCCACCAGCCTTGTCCAATTTGATGTTCACCATGTCATACTTTCCAGCAAGCCCAGCGAGACTGGACCGGTCGTGGCAACTTTCATCGGCACAAACCGGCACAGGTCTGGATATTTCGGCCAAAACATCATCATACCCGGCAGGCAATGGTTGCTCGACCAGAGTAACTCCCAACCTAACCAGATGCGGCGCGAGATCGGCGTATACCTCCGCAGTCCAACCCTCATTCGCATCTACGATGATCCGCGCACTCGGCGCCCCTTCGCGCACTGCCTCAAGACGAGGCATGTCGTCAGGTGCGCCCAGCTTGATCTTCAACAATGGCCGCGCCGCCTGCGCCGCCGCAGCTACCCGCATCCTCTGGGGCGTATCCAGAGAAAGCGTGAAGGCCGACATCATCGGCTGCGGCTCAGCCAAGCGAGCCAGTTCCCACACGCGACGAGAAGAATGTTTGGCTTCCCAGTCCCACAACGCACAATCAACGGCATTGCGCGCCGCGCCAGCCGGAAGAATCTCTTGCAGTGCCTGCCGGGTGATATCGAAAGGCAAACTCTGGATCTGCGCCCTTACGCTTTCAATGGACTCGCCATAACGGGCGTAGGGCACACATTCTCCCCGCCCCGTGTGGCCTCCCCTCTCAATGCGAACGGTCAGCACGTGCGCCTCTGTTTTCGACCCCCGCGAAATCGTAAACTTCTGTGCCAGCCGAAAAATATCTTCAGATACCGCGATCATCGGTGGAGGCCCTCCTGCATCGCTTGTCTTTGTCAATGATCACAGTGGAAAAGAGAAGAGCGTTGCTTGCTGCACCCGCACCGACACAATGCTGCAAATGCGATAAAGCGGCTTGCCCGGCTTCTCGCAATAATCTACCGATTTCGGAATAAAGAGAGAAACTTCCTTGCGAGGAAAACATGAGCTTTCGAGTCCAGCCCCCGGCACCCTCACGACCGAACCGCTGTCAGCTTTTCGGTCCTGGCTCGCGTCCCGCACTCTTCGAAAAAATGGCTGCGTCTGCGGCTGACGTCATCAACCTTGATCTCGAAGATTCGGTCTCACCCGATGACAAACCCCAGGCGCGCATGAACATCGTTCAGGCAATCAGTGACGTAGACTGGGGAAACAAGTATCTATCGGTAAGGATAAATGGCCTCGATACTCCCTTCTGGTATCGTGATGTCGTGGACCTCTTGGAACAATCAGGCGATCGCATCGACCAGATCATGATTCCTAAGGTTGGCTGTGCAGCAGATGTCTATGCAGTTGATGCACTTGTCACGGCTATCGAAGCTTCAAAGGGTCGAAGCAAGCGGATCAGCCTTGAAGTTATCATCGAAACCGCAGCCGGCATCGCAAATGTCGAAGAAATTGCTAGATCATCGCCGCGCCTGCAAGCCATGAGCCTTGGCGCTGCCGATTTTGCGGCGTCGATGGGTATGCAAACCACCGGGATCGGCGGCACGCAGGACAACTACTACATGCTCAAGGACGGCACGCGCCATTGGTCCGACCCTTGGCACTGGGCCACGACAGCCATCGTCGCAGCCTGCAGGACGCACGGGATTCTTCCTGTCGACGGGCCATTTGGTGATTTCTCCGACGAGGAAGGCTTCCGCGCCCAGGCACGGCGGTCTGCGACACTCGGAATGGTCGGAAAATGGGCAATCCATCCCAAACAGGTGGCGCTCGCAAACGAGGTATTCACGCCATCCGAGGCACAGATCACAGAGGCTCGCGAGATTCTGGCAGCCATGGCCAAGGCCAAGGCCGAAGGTCAGGGCGCTGCTGTCTACAAGGGTCGCTTGGTGGACATTGCCTCCATCCGCCAAGCTGAAGTCATCGTCCGTCAAGTCGAGATGGTCAGCAGCTGATCGCTAGTCGCACGACCCATCAGCAACTCTGTCATTTTGCATTGCCCGACAGCATTTCTTGCTGTCCCAAGTAGCAAGCGACCAGCCGGGAAAAGGTCAGGAATGGCAAACTACGCAGTTGCCAAGTTGCATTTGCCCCCTGTCCGGGCCATATAAACCCAACCCAGACGGGAGCACGATATGAATTACCTTGAGTTCGAAAAGCCGCTTGCCGAAATTGAAGGCAAGGCTGAAGAGTTGCGAACACTCGCCCGCAAGAGTGAGGGAATGAATGTCGACAAGGAGGCTTCAGCGCTCGACCGAAAAGCGTCCGATATGCTGAAGGATCTCTACAAGAACCTTGACCCGTGGCGCAAATGTCAGGTCGCGCGTCACCCGGATCGCCCGCATTGCGTCGATTATATCAACGCCTTATTCACAGAGTTCACACCTCTGGCAGGCGACCGCGGATTTGCAGATGATCATGCAGTAATGGGCGGGTTGGCCCGATTAAACGACCAACCGATTATGGTGATTGGCCACGAGAAAGGCAATGACACCAAGAGCCGTATCGAGCGTAATTTCGGCATGGCTCGGCCAGAAGGCTATCGCAAGGCAATCCGCCTGATGGATATGGCGGATCGGTTCAGCCTGCCGGTCGTGACACTCATTGATACTCCCGGGGCCTATCCCGGCAAGGGCGCTGAAGAGCGCGGCCAGGCTGAGGCAATCGCACGTTCAACGCAAAAATGTCTCGACGTCGGCGTGCCTCTCGTCTCGGTAATCATCGGGGAGGGCGGCTCTGGCGGCGCCGTGGCATTTGCAACGGCCAACCGGATACTGATGTTGGAGCACTCGATCTACTCTGTCATTTCGCCAGAAGGCTGTGCATCTATCCTTTGGAAAGACTCTGAGAAAATGCGCGAGGCAGCAGCAGCCCTTCGGCTCACCGCGCAGGATCTGTTGAAACTCGGCGTCATCGATCAGATTGTGAAAGAGCCCTTGGGCGGCGCGCAACGGGGCCGTGACGACACCATTCAGGTAGTCGGAAAGGCCATTGAAGCAACTTTGAAGGAACTCTCGGGCAAGAAGCGCGGTGATCTGATCACCGACCGGCGCGAAAAGTTCTTGGACATGGGGGCGAAGGGTCTAGCCGCCTGACACCGTCAAGACAAGCTTCTGTTTCCGGTTGTCCTCAGCCGCTGGTGAAATGCGGACATGGCCCGAAATGATAAAGCTGCCGCTAGCTTCAAGTGGCGGGTTTTTTCGCTTTCGGTTTCTTCGGCTTAGGCTCCGGCAGATCAGCTGCAACTCGCGTGATTAGCTTTGCCAGTCGGTCCGGATCGTCGAGTTCGTCTGTTACAACGAAATGCCACTTGGCACCCGGATATGGGTGTCCTTCAACTGGATCAGCCATAAGCTCCTTGGCACTAGGTGTAGGCTTCAAATACAGTATGTCGTCACAGATCAGCGCGACGACCTTTGTGCCGACATACAATGCATACTCGCCGAACATCTTTCGCGCTGTGACATGCGACACAGCGCCAAGTTGCTCTACTATGAAATCAATCGTGCCCTGATTAGTCGCCATCTTGTCGACTGCCTAGTGGCTGACTTCTTACTTCAAGCCCACCTTCGACCATCAGCCGATTTGAGGCATGCTCTATTTCCGGCTCTATCCGCGCCATGAATTCTGCAACCGTCTGGCCAGCTTTTATCCGCGGCAAGAATTCCACGACAGCCAGACCCGGCTTGCGGAGGATTCCGTGCCGCGGCCAGAAAACTCCGACATTCGTGGCCGCTGGTATGCAATCGTGACCTAGCTCAGAATAGAGTACGCCCACACCTACTTTGTATGGCTTGGTTACCCCAGCCGCCACGCGTGTACCTTGCGGATAGATGATCAACTGGCCCGGCGCCGTCCCGCCTGCCTTCACATCGGCGACCATCTTGGCCATAGCCTGACTTCTTTTGCCGCGATCTACTGGCACGCAGCCAATGCGTACAGCGTACCAACCTAGGATCGGCGCCCACAAAAGTTCACGCTTCATTATAAACTTCGGGCGCGGAACCACCGAAACGATCATGATTATGTCGAAAAAGCTTTGGTGCTTGGCTGCGATGATCACTTCATCGTTGGGAATCTCTCCGCGTACTTCAGAACGCAGACCAACTAAGACCTTGGCAGACCAGCGCACCCAGCGAGTATAAGTATGCACCGCGTCGAAGGCCGCATCGCGGCGGAACAGCACGAGGGGCGTGTACCAGATCGCAAGCACAACCATGGCCAGATACATCTGACAGATGAAGACAAACGAAAGGATGTATTGGAGAACGTTTCTCATACGTCAGCCCTATCTTACTGTCTTGAGCGCTCTGGTCGCTGCGGCCCTTGTCGCAAGGAATGCAACTCCAGCCGCCAGCACAGGAATCAACATGGGCCACAGCCATTGCAAGCCCGTAAAGCTCAGACCAGTCAAGAAGCCGCCTTCTTCAGCAGCAGCCGGTATGAACGCCAAAGCCAGCATAGCCGCAAAGGTACCAATCGATGCACCGATTAGCGATCTCACGGTGAATCGACGAACAAAAGCCCGGGCAACATAGTTGTCCCGCGCCCCGACTAATCGAAGTACTCGTATGACCTGCCCATTGGCCGCAAGAGCTGCCTGCGTTGCCAATGTGATCATCGCCGCCGTAGCTCCGCCAATAAGGATCAGCGACAACAGCCCAAGGCTCCGAATTCGCTCTGCAGACGCCACGAGAGGCTTTCGCCAGCGGAGATGATCGTCAAGTGTCGCCCCCGGCGCCTCAGCCTGCAAGCGAAGTCGCAAGCCTTCAGCATCGAAACCTTCATCGGTTTCTGAAACCTCGATGAGCTGAGGAATGGGAAGCCTTTCAACTGGCAAATCGGGACCGAGCCACGGCTCAAGCAACTTCTTGGTCTCTTCGGTTGTCAGTGGCTTTGCGAAGGCAACCCCCGGGGTTGTTTCAAGCACTTTGGTAACGGCCAGCGTTTGCGCCTCCATCTGCTCGGCTGGTGCAGATATGCGGACGGTCGCGGTCTTGGCCAATGCTTCTGTCCACCGATCAGCCAGCCTGCCCGTCGCCAGCGATAGCGCCAAGGCGAATACAGCAAGAAACGCCATCGCTCCGGCAGTCAGGCTCGTTAACGTCGCAGTGTATCCCGACGGTGGCACCACGCGATCCGCCCGGGGATTTCCAGTCAGCAATGTCACCAATCGCCGGATCAATTCCATCAGAGGTCCGCTCCCGCCAGAGTAAGTTTGCGATCCTGAATGCGCAGGACTCGTGCAGAAAGTTGCGCCTTTGCGGATCGGATCAGATTCAAGTCATGCGTGGCGACGAGAATTGTTTTGCCCATTCGGTTCAACTCGGTCAGCAGTCGCAACAAACGAAGCGACATTTCCCAGTCAATGTTGCCGGTAGGTTCATCGGCTAGGATGATGTCTGGCGCAGTGATTACCGCTCTGGCCAGGGCAGCACGCTGGCGCTCACCACCAGAAAGCGACGGCGGCAAGGACTGCGCCTGCTCTGTTAAGCCCACCCATGCCAGAAGTTCGCCAAGCGATTGATTGTCTGCTTCCTGGCCAGCAACCTCAAGCGGCAATAGCACATTTTCAGCGACTGAAAGATGGTCAAGAAACTGGCAGTCCTGATGCACGATGCCGACACGCCGACGCATCAGGGCAAGTTCGTCTCTCGGCAATTGCCCGATATCTTGGCCGAACACCTCCACGCGACCTGCCGATGACGCCAATTCGCCGTAGCAAAGCTTGATAAGCGACGTCTTGCCTGTGCCCGATGGACCAGTAAGGAAATGAAAAGACCCCGGTGCCAGCTTCATCGAGACGTCCGACAGAAGATTCGCGCCGGAATAGCCCAGCGTCACATTGTGAAATTCGATCACACACCGCCCCCTGATAGACTTTCAATGAACCGCGGCATGTTTGCCCGTTTCATTTACCTTTTCTGTGCTAACCACCACAAATACTTGGATGGTTGCCTTTCGCTTGCTACAACAACGCGCAAACAAAGGCCAGAATGGCCGGTTCGCAAAGCGCTCAAGGAAAGTTTCGGGTAGTTAAGATGCGGCTCACATGCCCCAATTGCGAAGCCCAGTATGAGGTGGATGAATCGGTCATTCCCGAAGGTGGCCGCGATGTGCAGTGCTCGAATTGTGGAACGACATGGCTTCAGCTTTCGGCCACCGAATTGCAGGCCGCAGCGCTCAATCCGCAGGTCGCTGACGTCGACACCGCTGACGATGATTGGGCCAGGGAAGAGGCCGCAGCGGCTGCCATTACTGCGACGCTGAACCCTCCGGAGTCCGCACCGCAGGACTCTGCTCCGAAGCGCAGGACGCTCGATGATGCAGTCCTGAACGTCCTGCGAGAAGAGGCTGAGCGGGAGAAGCAGGCGCGGCACGCCGAGGGCACTTCACTTGAAACTCAGGGTGACTTGGGTCTGGTCTCGCCCGATGCACCGTCCGTGTCAGTAACGAACAACCCGCCGCAGCCAGATGCGGAAGAGGCACTAGATACAGCAATCGTTTCACGCGCAACGCGGCGCGAGTTGCTCCCGGATATAGAGGAAATCAACTCGACCCTGCGCGCCACGTCCGAACGTCGTGGCGAAGCCGCATCATTCGACGCGCCGGAAACTCTCAGGCAGCGCCGCAACGGTTTTCGCAAGGGTTTTCTGACGTCACTGAGTGTGATGATCCTTCTGCTTCTGCCCTATATATTTGCTGGCACGCTTGCCACGCGTTTCCCGGC
>JBATMT010000065.1:0-5710 GCA_049289975.1 Paracoccaceae bacterium
CGCATCGCCTACATGCTGGCAGACGCAAACCCGAAGATCGTGCTCACAACCCCCGACCTGACCCCAAGGCTCGCACCCCTCACCCCCGCAACCATCCTCGACCTCACCAAACCCCTCGATACTCCGCGCACAAACACCACCCCCAAAACCAAACCAAACAACCTCGCCTATGTCATCTACACATCCGGATCAACCGGTAAGCCAAAGGGCACAATGGTCGAGAACAGGTCGATCGTGAACCGGGTGGTCTGGCTTGATCATGCGCTCGAAATCACGCCCGAGGATCGGATCATCCAGAAGACCCCCTATGGGTTCGACGTTTCAGTGGGCGAGATATTCCTGCCCCTGATTGCGGGGGGTACTCTGGTGATTGCCCGGCCCGCGGGGCATATCGACGTGAGCTATCTTGCCAACCTGATCCGGACCGAGGAGGCGACGATTGCGCACTTCGTGGCACCGGTGATGGAGGCCTCACTGGCTGTCGCCGATCCTGCGGACTATGCCAGCTTGCGCTTTGTCATGTGTTCCGGGCAGGCCCTGCCGCGCGCCGCGCAGGACCGGTTCGGACAGATCCTTCCGCATGTCCGGATGCACAACATGTACGGACCCACGGAAGCGGCGGTGGAAGTCACTCATTGGCCCTGCGATGCATCCGATCCGCGCACAGGGCCGGGGGTGCCGATCGGTCGCCCGATCGACAATGTCACGATCTACATTCTGGACGATGACCTGAACCCCGTGCCCCAGGGCGTGCCGGGCCATCTCTACATTGGAGGCGTTGCTTTGGCGCGCGGGTACCTCAACCGCCCTGACCTGACGGCAGGGGTGTTCGTGCCAGACCCGTTCGGGCCTGCTGGCGCGCGGATGTATCGTTCCCGCGACCGGGCGCGCTATCTGCCGAACGGTGCGGTAGACTACATGGGCCGCAGCGACGACCAGATGAAAGTGCGCGGCGTCCGGATGGAACCGGGAGAGATCGAGGCAGCCATTCTGGCGTGCGGCTATCGCGAAGCCGCTGTTCTTGCCGGACCGGACGCCAGTGGCGAGTTGGGGGTTCTGGCCTATGTGGTCGCACCCAGCATCGACGAGCCTGAACTTCGCGAGAAGCTTTCAGGGCTGATTCCCGACCACATGATGCCTTCGGCTTTCATGGCAATCAAAACCCTGCCGCTAACCCCGAATGGCAAGCTGGATCGCAAGGCTCTGCCGAAGTTCGACTTCGATACGGCGGCGACCTTTGTCGCTCCCCGCACACCGACAGAGGTGAAAGTCGCGGCGATCTGGGCCGAGGTGTTGGGGCGCGAACAGGTCGGCATTGCCGACAACTTCTTCAAACTCGGCGGGCAGTCATTGAAGGCCGTCACCGCCCTCAACATGATCCGCCAGACCTTCTCGGTCGAACTGGGATTGGAAAAGGCCTTCGCGCTGCAAACAGTTGGAATGCTGGCTCGCCATATCGACGGACTGACTGCCGCCAAGGCAGGTGCCCCGAAGGACCCCACAAGAAAGACGCTGCGCATATGAGACCCACCGAACTCCATGCCCGGCTCCGAGCATTGGGCGTGAACATCGAAGTAGAGGATGGCGATCTGGTTCTGGATGGCCCGATCGAGCTTGTCGATGACGCCCTGATCGAAGTGTTGCGCCGGGAGAAGGCTGCACTTGTCGCCTACGTCGAGGCGCAAGACATCCGGCGTCGTGCTGAGGCAGGTGACTGCCCGCTTTCCTACCAGCAACAACGCCTTTGGTTTCTGGACCAACTGGCACCAGGCGGGCCTGAATACAACGTGGCCGCCGCCTATCGGTTGCATGGAGCCATTGACGCAGAACAACTCCAATCTGTGCTTGATGCGGTCGTGGCGCGCCATGCCGGATTGCGGACGCACTTCATTACCTTGCCGGAAGGCCCGGTCCAGCGAATTGAGCCGGACGCACGGGTGTGGCTTGAATTGCACGACCTCGAGCCGCTTGGCCCAACCCGACTGGAGACGGCGCGGCAGTTGGCAGCGGAGCATGCCGCGCAAGGGTTCGACCTGTCAGCGGGGCCTTTGCTGCGGGTGGCACTGATCCGGCTTGGCACTGATGAATACGTGCTGGCCGTCAACATGCACCACATCATTTCCGATGGCTGGTCCATTGGAGTGATGTTGCGTGACGTCGCGCATGCCTATGCGGGGCTTGAGCTTGCACCGGCGGCGCTGGACTATGGCGACTATGCCACCTGGCAGCGCGGACCAGGCGGCGCGGTTCAGGCCGCCGATCTGGAATACTGGCGCGATGCTTTGGCCGATCTGCCGGTGCTGTCCACACCGATACCGGATCATCCAAGGCCCGCGATGCAAAGCTTCGAGGGCGCACGGCTGGGTTTGAACCTCGACGCTGCACTTGTCGAGCGTCTGAAGTCGGTCGCTTTGCGCAACGGTGCAACGCTCTACACCGTGCTTCTGGCCGCATTTGGCGTGGTGCTTTCGCGGCATCTGCGCCAGAGCGATCTTTGCATCGGCAGCCCTGTCGCCAATCGCACCCGGCCCGGCCTTGAGAGCATCATCGGTTTCTTCGTCAATATGCTGGCACTGCGGGTAACGCCTGAGCCCAGCCTCGCGCTTGGCGACTACCTCGATCAGGTGCGCGACACGGTCATGGCGGCATTTGCCCATCAGGATTTGCCGTTCGACCGTTTGATAGAGTCATTGGAACTGGAACATCAGCTGAGCCATTCGCCGCTGTTTCAGACTGCTCTCGTCTTGCAGAACGCAGGTGGCGGTCAGGTCGACCTGCCGGGGCTCTCGCTTGAGGCGATGGAAGCGACAACGGTTTCAGCCAAGTTCGACGTCACAATTGCCCTACATGAAACGATGGACGGCGCGCTCGTGGGGGATCTCACCTACGCCAAGACGCTGTATGATGCAGCGCGGATGGAGCGGCTTTCCGGTCATTTCGTGACCATGCTGCATGCAATTTCCAGCGCACGACCCGAGACGCCCCTGGCCGACCTGCAGATGCTTGGATTGCAAGAGCGAGTGCTGCAGACGGGGCCGCTAAGCAATGGGCCGCGGAAGACAGTCGCCCCGAATGGTGCTGCGAAAATCGCGGAACTTGCACGGCAAAAGCCGGACGCACTGGCCGTTGTCTGTGGGCAGGAACAGTTGACCCGCGGCCAGTTGAACGCACAGGCAGATGCGCTGGCGTTTGCACTGCAATCGGCAGGCGTGGCACCGGGCGATTTTGTAGGCATTCATGCGCCGCCGTCGCCTGACCGTATCGTCGCGGTGCTGGCTGTGCTTCGCGTCGGCGCGGCCTTTCTCCCGCTGGACAGTGCCTATCCAGCGCAGCGGCTGGCAATGATGATCGAGGATGCGGGTCCGAAGGTGATTATTGCCAGGGATTTGCCCCTGACAGTCACCTGTCCGGTTCTTGGCTTTGGCGGTGCCAAAGGCAAGCCAAAGATCGCGGAACCACATCCCGAAGCGCCAGCCTACGTGATCTTCACTTCTGGTTCGACTGGGCGGCCAAAGGGTGTGGTCGTACCACATCGAGGTTTGGAAAATCTGACGCAGTGGCAGATCGACATGGCCGGACTTCAGGAGGGCATGCGGGTCAGTGCGGCAGCGCGGTTCGGGTTCGATGGATCGGTCTATGAGACCTGGCCAACGCTGGTCGCGGGCGGAGTGCTTGTTCTTGCGCCGGAAGCTGCGTTGGAGGATCCATCCCTGCTTTTGGACTGGTGGGCGGATCAGCGTCTGGAGGCCGGGTTCCTGCCCACGCCGCTGGCTGAACTTGCAATGTCCGAGAACCGCCAGCCAAAGGGATTGCGGCTGCTTCTGACTGGAGGCGACCGGTTGCGCAGGACGCCTGCAGCGGGTGCAACCTATCGCGTCATGAACCTTTACGGGCCTAGCGAGGCTTCCGTTATCGTGATTGCTGGGCAAGTTGGCCCGGAAGATTATCCTCCGCCAATTGGCAAGCCCATAGACAACACCGCCGCCTATCTTCTGGATGCCACACTCAATCCGGTGCCGATCGGGGCGGTGGGAGAGATTTATCTGGCCGGTCCCAACCTCGCGCTTGGCTACATCAACCGTCCTGACCTGACAGCGGCGGCTTTCACGCCCGATCCGTTCGGCCCTCCGGGGTCAAGGCTCTATCGCACCGGCGACCTTGGCAGATTGCAACCGGACGGCAGGATGGCGTTCCTTGGTCGCGCCGACAGCCAGATCAGTCTGCGAGGCTACCGGATCGAGCCGGGCGAGATCGAACAGCAGCTTCAGACGCTGACCGACGGCGCTCAGGTGCTGGTGATCGAAAATGCAGGGCGCTTGATCGCCTATGTTCAAACCGAACAGGCAATCCATGCCGACCGGTTTCGCAGCACACTGGCTGCGACGCTTCCTGAATACATGGTGCCCTCGGCAATCATCGCCCTGCCAGTCTGGCCGTTGACCAGCAATGGCAAGCTGGACCGCAATGCCCTGCCCCTGCCAGACAGCGAGCCATTGGTCTTTGACCCCCCGAGGACCGCAACCGAGATTGCTCTGGCGCGTATCTGGGAAGACGTTCTGGACTGCGGACCGATCAGCCGTCAGGACAGTTTCTTCGCGCGCGGCGGCCACTCATTGCTTGCGACACAAGCCATGTCGCGCACCAGAGCCGCGTTTGGGACTGACCTGCCTCTGCGCAAGATGTTTGAAGCAAACACGCTGACGGCGCTCGCGGCAGAAATCGATGCCGGTCAATCCGCCGGACTTCAGAATCTGCCGCCTCTGCTTCCCCGCCCCGCCGCCCTCGCAACCGCGGACCTGCCTCTGTCTTTCGCACAGCAACGGCTTTGGTTTCTGGACCAGCTAGAGCCCGGAAATCCATTCTATGCGATTCCCGCGATCCTGCGGCTTCAGGGAGACCTGAATGTATCCGCGCTTCGGCATACCCTTGCGGCCCTTGTCCAGCGACATGAGAGCCTGCGGACGACCTTCCCCATGCAAGATGGTACCCCGGTACAGCGCATCGCAGCGCATCTGGAGGTGGACCTTACCGAGCTCGATTTGTCGCATACGCCCGAGCAAGCTCTCGAGTCCGCACAGGCCATGGCCGAGACCGAGGCCCGCACACCATTTGATCTTGCTAATGGCCCATTGTTACGGGTCAGCCTGCTGCGACTGGCCCCGCGCGATCATGTGCTCCTGTTCAACATGCACCACATCATTTCGGACGGCTGGTCCATGGGTGTGCTTGTCGGGGAAGTGGCTGCGATTTACCGCGCGATCGTCGAAGGGATCGACGTCGCCTTGCCGCCGCTTACGGTTCAGTATGGTGACTTTGCGCTCTGGCAACGCAGTTGGCTGGTTGGCGCGCGTCTGCAAGAGGAAGAAGACTACTGGCGCGCCAATCTTGGCGATCTGCCTCCCATCCCGGTGCAATTGCCGTTGGACCGCCCAAGACCGGCTGCACAAAGCCACCGTGGCGCCACGCATTCCTTTGATTTGGGCGGCGACCTGACGCATGGCTTGCGTGATCTGGCACAGACGCACAACGTCACGCTGTTCATGCTTTTGCAGGCCGCCTACGCAGTGCTTCTGGCCCGCTATTCAGGCCAGACCGACATCGTCGTAGGGAGTCCGATCGCCAACCGCCGGGTTGCCACGCTGGAACCATTGGTGGGTTTCTTCGTCAATACGCTTGTACTTCGCCATCAGGTCGATTCATCCGAGCCCTT
>JBATMT010000066.1:0-7881 GCA_049289975.1 Paracoccaceae bacterium
GGTTGAAGGTCTTGCCGATCTGATCGAGGCAGAGACCGAGGCTCAACGAAAACAGGCGCTGCGCGTTCTCTCGGGCGCGATTGGCGACCGGGCCGAAGGTTGGCGCCGCGACCTTATCCGCGCGGCGGCATTGATCGAGGCGACGATTGATTTCGCCGATGAGGATGTGCCAGTCGATGTCACGCCTGAGGTGGAGCAATTGATAAGCCGTGTCATGGCCGAACTGCGCCGCGACGCGGGCGGTGTTGGTGCCGCTGAACGGATTCGTGACGGCTATGAAGTTGCTATCGTGGGTCGGCCAAATGCAGGGAAATCAACGCTT
This sequence comes from Paracoccaceae bacterium, assembly GCA_049289975.1. GTDB lineage: Bacteria > Pseudomonadota > Alphaproteobacteria > Rhodobacterales > Rhodobacteraceae > TMP-24. The sequence goes on from JBATMT010000066.1 coordinate 323, forward strand.
CTCAACGCGCTTGCCGGTCGCGATGCCGCCATCACCTCGGAAGTGGCCGGGACGACGCGCGACGTAATCGAAGTGCGCATGGATCTTGGCGGGTTGCCGGTGACGCTTCTGGACACGGCAGGTCTCCGCGACAGCGACGATCATGTTGAATCCATCGGCATTACGCGTGCCTTGCAGCGGGCCGAGCGGGCCGATCTGCGAATCTTCCTCCTCGATGGTGAAGACGTGCCGCTGCTTCCGCCGCAGGCCGATGACATACTGGTCTGGGGCAAAGCGGATATTCGCGGAACGGACGGATTCGCCGTCAGCGGCAAAACCGGCGAGGGCCTTGAATCGCTTATCCAGCGGATAACCAAGGTTCTTTCGGGTAGGGCCGCCGGTGCAGGATTAATGACGCGCGAACGCCACAGGGTGGCCATGACGATGGCGATTGGGGCTTTGGAATCAGCGCGGAACGAGGTAGAAGGCGGGCTCGTCATCGCCGAACTGGCCGCAGAACATCTGCGCCGGGCGATCCGTTCGCTGGATTCGCTGGTGGGTCGGATTGATGTCGAGGATTTGCTGGACGAGATTTTCTCGAGTTTCTGCATCGGTAAGTGAGGGTGTTTCACGTGAAACATTTTGATGTCATCGTGGTCGGCGGCGGGCATGCCGGTGCGGAAGCGGCTCACGCTGCCGCCCGAATGGGCGCGCGTACGGCGCTCGTGACGATGCGCGCCGATACGATTGGCGCGATGTCCTGTAATCCGGCCATCGGCGGACTTGGCAAAGGCCATCTCGTTCGCGAGATTGACGCGATGGATGGCGCAATGGGCCGCGTTGCCGACCGTGCCGGGATTCAGTTCCGCTTGCTGAATCGCCGCAAGGGCCCGGCCGTACAGGGGCCGCGCACCCAGGCTGACCGGAAGCTGTTCCGACAGGCTATGCAGGCCGAACTGCTGGCTATGCCGGGACTTGAGATAGTCGAGGGCGAGGTTGCCGATCTGCTGATGTCGGGCAGGGCCGTAGCAGGCGTGCGCCTGATGGACGGCGCCGAGATTTCTGCCCGCTCTGTGGTGATCAGCACCGGCACATTCCTTCGCGGCGTGATCCATATCGGCGACGTCAGCTCTGCGGGCGGGCGAATGGGCGACAAGCCGTCAGTGCCGCTGGCGGACCGGATGCGAGGTTTTGGCCTGCCGATCGGCCGCCTCAAAACCGGCACCCCCCCGCGCCTTGATGGCCGGACCATCGATTGGTCCAAGCTCGAGATGCAGCCGGGCGATGAAGATCCGACATTGTTTTCCTTCCTGCATGATAAGCCGTTCGCGCGGCAGATCTCTTGTGGGATCACCCACACCAATGACGCGACCCATGCGATTATCCGTGACAATCTGAGCCGGTCCGCGATGTATGGTGGCCACATCGAAGGCGTCGGTCCGCGCTATTGCCCGTCGATCGAAGACAAGGTTGTGAGATTCGCCGACAAGGCCTCGCACCAGATTTTCCTTGAGCCAGAAGGGCTTGATGATCCGACGATCTACCCGAACGGCATTTCGACGTCGCTTCCTGCCGATGTGCAGGAGGCTTACGTTCATTCCATCGTTGGTCTGGAGCGGGCGGTCATCACTCAGCCCGGCTATGCCATCGAATATGACTATGTCGATCCGCGCGCCCTTACAGCCTCGCTAGAGCTCAAAGACGTGCCGGGTCTCTACCTTGCTGGTCAGATCAACGGGACCACCGGCTATGAAGAAGCCGCAGCGCAGGGCCTGGTTGCCGGGCTCAACGCCGCCCGATCCGCCCGCGACGAGGAACGCGTGATCTTTGGCCGATCCGATAGCTACATCGGGGTGATGGTCGACGATCTCATCACGCGAGGCGTATCCGAGCCTTACCGGATGTTCACCTCACGCGCCGAATTCCGGCTGTCTCTCCGCGCCGATAACGCCGATCAACGCCTGACCCCGACCGCCATCGCCCTTGGGTGCGTCAGCGAAACGCGCCGTTCGGCCTTCGACCGCAAGAGCGAGGCGCTGGCCTCGGGGCGGAAGTTGCTTGAGGAGACGACGTTTACGCCGCAGATGGCAGCGCAGATGGGTATCCACGTCAATCAGGACGGCCAGCGCCGCTCGGCTTTTCGGCTGTTGTCGATGCCAGAGGTGTCCTTCGCCGCGCTTGCTGAAGAAAATCCGCAACTTGCTGAAATACCAAGGGAAATTCAAAACCAACTCGCCCGAGACGCTCTCTACGCGACCTTCATTGATCGGCAACAAGCGGATGTAGACCTGTTGAAGCGCGACGAAGGTACGGTGATACCGACCGGGTTCGACTACCGCGCTCTCCAGAGCCTGTCGAATGAATTGCGGACTAAGCTGGAGCGACTCCGGCCTGAAACGCTTGCCCATGCGGCGCGGATCGAGGGGATGACGCCTGCTGCGCTGACGTTGTTGCTTGCGGTTCTGCGCCGCGATGCAAGGATGCAGGCGGCAGGATGACCGAAATCAGGACTTTGGCCGGCCAGGATGTTTCACGTGAAACAATCGAGAAGCTGCTGACCTATCAGGCGCTGATCGAAAAATGGAACCCAGCCATCAATCTTGTGGCCCGTTCGACTATTGGCGCGCTGTGGGACCGGCATTTTAGCGACTCCGCCCAACTCTATCGCCTTGCCCCTGCCACAAGCACAACCTGGGCTGACCTTGGCAGCGGCGGCGGGTTTCCCGGCCTGATCGTCGCCATTCTTGCCGCGGGAGAGGGGCGCCATCTCGACATGACGCTTGTCGAAAGCGATCAGCGCAAATCGGTTTTTCTGCAAACTGCCGCAAGAGCAGTCGACGTTCCGGTGAAGGTCCTTGCGAAACGGGCAGAGGCTCTGCCGCCGATGACGGTTGACGTTCTGTCTGCAAGGGCGCTGGCTCCTCTGGAAAAGCTGCTGACCTTTGCCGAACGGCACCTGGCACCCGAGGGCTGCGCGCTGTTCCCCAAGGGCGCCAACCACGAAGCAGAACTTCGTGAGGCTCTTGAAAAAGCACAGTTTTCTTACGAAACAACAGCAAGCGCGACCGATCCGGGCGCCGTAATCTACAAGATATGGGGGATTTCGCGTGTCTGACCCAACCCGGCCACCCGCGCCGCGCATCATTGCCGTGGCTAACCAGAAGGGCGGCGTCGGCAAGACGACGACGGCGATCAACCTTGCCGCCGCCTTGTGCGAAGTCGGCCAGAAAGTCCTGCTCGTCGATCTCGATCCGCAAGGCAACGCATCGACAGGTCTGGGCGCCGAGCCGGGCAATCGTGGTCTGACGACCTACGATCTCCTGATCGAGGACGCCAACCTTTCAGATGTGATCCGCCCCACCAACGTGCCCGGCCTTTCCTTGTGCCCGGCAACGACCGATCTGTCCTCCGCCGATATCGAACTGGTTTCTAACGAAAAACGCAGCTTTCTGCTGCATGACGCGCTCCGCCAGCCAGCGATTGACAAGTATGGCTTCGACTACGTTCTGATCGATTGCCCGCCGTCGCTCAGCCTGCTCACCGTGAACGCCATGATCGCCGCCCAATCGGTGCTGGTGCCGCTTCAGGCCGAATTCTTCGCGCTCGAAGGCCTTTCGCAACTCATGCTGACCATCCGTACTGTCCGCCAGTCTGCCAACCGCGACCTTCGGATCGAGGGTGTGGTGCTGACCATGTACGACGGCCGCAACAACCTGTCACAGCAGGTCGAAAACGATGCCCGCTCAAACCTGGGCGAACTGGTCTTCCGCACTGTCATCCCGCGCAATGTCCGTGTTAGCGAGGCGCCCTCGTACTCGGTGCCGGTTCTCGTTTATGATTCGCTTTCAAAGGGCAGCATTGCCTACCGCACGCTCGCGCAGGAACTTCTGGCGCGCCACAAGAAGATTGCAGGAGGGGCTTGAGCATGGCTGACAAAAAGGCAGAACGCCGCGGATTGGGCCGGGGGCTTTCGGCGCTGATGGCAGATGTCGGTGCCGGTCCGCAGGCCGCCGAGGAAGCGCCGCGCCGCGCCGATCTTCTGGTTCCGATCGAACTGATCGAGCCTAATCCCGATCAGCCGCGCCGCGATTTTCCAGCAGAAGCGCTGGAAGAACTGGCGGCATCGATCCGCGAAAAGGGCGTGATACAGCCGCTTATCGTTCGGGACAACCCAAGAAAATCAGGTACTTACGAGATTGTCGCCGGCGAACGCCGCTGGCGTGCTGCTCAGCTTGCGCAACTGCACGAACTGCCAGTGGTGGTGCGCGAGGTTTCAGATACCGAGCTTCTCGAACTCGCCATCATCGAAAATATCCAACGCGCCGACCTGAACGCCGTCGAAGAAGCGATGGGTTACCGGCAGCTCATGGACCGTTTCGGTCACACGCAGGAAAAGCTGGCGGAAGCTCTTTCGAAAAGCCGCAGCCATATCGCCAACCTGCTCCGCCTTCTCAATCTGCCAGAGCCGGTGCTCGGCTGGCTGCGCGAGGGCAAGCTTTCTGCCGGCCACGCCCGCGCACTTGTGGCGACCGCCGATCCGACATCGCTTGCTCGTGACGTTATCGCCAAGGGGCTGTCCGTGCGCGAAACCGAACGCCTCGCAATGGCGCCGAAGCAGAAAAAAGGGCAGGGCCAGCGCCAGCACCGGACCGAAAAAGACGCCGACACCCGCGTTCTCGAACAGGATCTGTCGGCAAATCTTGGCATGCAGGTCGTGATTGATCACAAAGGCCCCGGCGGCGGCTCGCTGAGCATCAGCTACAAGACGCTCGAGCAACTCGACGAACTTTGTCAGCTTCTGTCGCAGCTACGCTAGTCGTCAGCCGTCGGGTCTGGTCCAGATAAAGCCCAATACACCGATCAGCGCGACGGCCTGCACCAGAATGACTTTTGCCGAGAAGCCAAGCGTGAGCGACATCACAAGCGCAGCCAGGCAAGACGCCGTTGCGAGCCACTTCGCGCGACGCGAGATTGCGCCTTTTTCGTTCCAGTTATGGATCGGCGGCCCCAGAACCGGGTGAGTCAGCAGCCAGCGATGCAGGCGAGCCGAGGACTTCCCAAAGAAAAAACCGGCCGCAAGAAGAAATGGCACCGTTGGCAGGAATGGCAGGAACATTCCGATGACCCCAAGCGCAAGCGCGATCAGTCCAATGGCAGCCCATAGTCCCCTGATCACGCCAAAATCTCCCGCAAAATTGCATTCAGCACCGGCCGTCCGTCGCGCGTTGCGCCCACGCGCGAGCCATCACGCCAGATCATGCCGATCTCTTCCAGATGACCAATTCGGTGATCCGACACCGGGTTCCCCGAAAGCGCCTCAAACCGGCCCAAGTCAACGCCTTCCGTCAGGCGAAGCCCCATCAGCAAGAACTCTGTAGCCTGATCGGCCCCACTCAGCCGCTCACGCGGTCCTTCACCATTGCCGCCCGTTTCGACCATGTCCAGCCATTTGCCGGGGGCCTTGGGGGCCTCGGTTGTCCAGCGCTGGCCGCCAAGGGTCAGCCGCCCATGCGCACCGGGTCCGATGCCCGCATAGTCGCCATAGCGCCAATAGACAAGATTGTGCCGGCTCTCCGCACCGGGTTGCGCGTGGTTCGAAACCTCATAGGCGGGAAGCCCGAATTCGTCACAAATATCTTGTGTTATCAGATACATATCACCGGACGACTCATCGTCAGGCAGCCCTTTCAGGTGCCCGGCGGCTGCCCGTGCACCAAAGACCGTGCCGTCCTCGATGGTCAGCTGGTACAGCGAGAAATGGTCTACGGCCATCGACAGGGCCTCACGCAATTCGCGCCGCCAGTCATCCGGCGTCTGATCCTGTCGCGCGTAGATCAGATCAAAGCTGACACGGGTAAATACATCGCGAGCGATGTCGAAAGCGGCCCGGCCCTCGGCCACCGAATGCATCCTACCCAGTCGCTTCAGGTCGCGATCATTCAGCGCCTGCATCCCCATCGACAGCCGGTTGACGCCCGCTTCTGCATAGGCCCTGAAGCGCCCCGCCTCGACCGAGCCGGGGTTTGCCTCAAGAGTGACTTCAAAATCATTGGCGGGCGTCCATCTCTGGCGAATTCGCTCAAGAACGCCATGCACCACCGCCGGGTCCATAAGCGATGGCGTACCGCCGCCGAAGAAGACCGTATTCAGAACCCTGCCTTGGGTTTCCTCTGCCACGCGATCAATCTCTGACAGGTACGCCCGAAGCCAGCGCTGCTGATCTAACGACGCCGCCACATGGCTGTTGAAGTCGCAATAGGGGCATTTCGAGGTGCAGAACGGCCAATGAAGGTACAGGCCGAAACCGCCGCTCCGCCAATCCTCGATCATAGGGCTTCAGCCGGAATAGACACTATTCTTTCAGTGCCGTGACTTCGATCTCGATCTTCATTTCAGGCTTGATCAATCCTGCAATGACCATCGTCGCCGCCGGTCGGATCTCGCCCAGATGTGCGCCAAGAACCGGCACGATCGCATCCACAAAGGCCGCGTCGGTGACCGTGTATTGGACCCTGACAATGTCGGCCATCGTGAAGCCGCCTTGCTCCAGCGCCCAGTTGATCGTCTTGAAGCAGTTCTCCGTCTGCCCGGCCACGTCATCCGGTATCGTCATCGTCGCGTAGTCGTACCCGGTCACGCCAGAAACAAAGCACCACGGACCCTTCACCACGGCGCGACTGTAGCCCATGGTCTTTTCAAACGGCGATCCGGTCGAAATCAGCTTGGCCATCTCAGACTCCCTCAAAGCAGGTAGCGAGTTTCGCGAATGCATCGGCGCGGTGGCTGATGCGGTTCTTCTCGTCGGCGCCCATTTCGGCAAAGGTCAGGTCATATCCGTCCGGCTGAAACATCGGGTCGTAACCATGCCCCTGCTTGCCGCGCATCGGCCAGACGACCTGTCCGTCGACCTTGCCCTCGAACAATTCGTCATGCCCGTCTGGCCAGGCGAGCACCATCGTCGCCCGAAACCGCGCACGGCGAGGGTAGGGCGCGTTCACGGCCTCAAGCTCGCGCCAGGTCCGCTCCATCGCCATGATGAAGTCGCGGCCAGCGGGTGTCATGGCCCAGTCAGCCGTATAAACCCCCGGCGCGCCGCCAAGCCCGTCCACCTCGATGCCGCTGTCATCGGCCAGCGCCGGCAGGCCGGTGGCCTTGACTGCCGCATGCGCCTTGATCCGCGCATTGCCGACAAAGGTGCTTTCCGTCTCTTCCGGCTCGGCCAGCCCCAGATCACCCGCGCTGACGCAGGTGATACCGTAAGGCTCCAGCAAAGCGGCGATTTCTTCAAGCTTGCCTTTGTTGTGGGTCGCCACCAGAAGCGTGTCGCCGCCGAACTTGCGCATCAGATCGCCGCCTTCTGCGCCGCCACCAGCACCGCTACCCCGGCTTCAGACAGATCCAGCAGCTTGCCCATTTCCTCGCGGGAGAAGGTAGCGCCCTCGGCCGACATCTGCACCTCGATCAGCCGCCCGCGACCGGTCAGGATGAAGTTGCCGTCGGTTCCCGCCTCACTGTCCTCGGCATAGTCGAGATCGACGACCGGCTGCCCGGCATAGATGCCGCAACTGACCGCCGCCACG
>JBATMT010000067.1:0-4910 GCA_049289975.1 Paracoccaceae bacterium
CCCCGTATCGCCGCGTTCGCCATCTGGCTTGCCGTGGTGCTGGCCGGTCTCCTGATCACACCCCCACCGCGCAGCGCCGCCCCCGCCCCGGCAACAGCCACAGCCGCACCCGCCTCTGCCGCCGCCAACTGGACGGTGGAAACCGGCACGCTCGGCTTTGTCGTCAAGCAGTTGACCGCCGAGGTCAAAGGCCAGTTCACCGGCTGGACCGCCGCCATAACCTATGACGAAAGCACCCGCTCCGGTACCGTCGACGTCACCATCCCGATCGCGGGCATGTCAGTCGGCTCCGTCACCCCGCAAGCCGCGGGCCCCGAATTCTTCGACATGGCAAAATTCCCGACCGCGACCTTTACCGGCACCATCGCCGAGACGAACGGCCAACTCACCGCCACAGGCCCGCTGACCATCCACGGCACCGCAGCCCCACTTACCCTGCCCTTCACCCTGACCATCACCGGCGATACCGCGCACATGAGCGGCCAAGTCACCATTGACCGCCGCACATTCGGTATCGGCGCCAACTACAAGGACGAAACCACGGTCGCCTTCCCGGTGCTGATCCACGTCGAGCTTACCGCCAGTCGGAAGTGATCCGGCCGCTTACCCTGGCTAGACTCCTGCAATGGGGCTGCTCCCCTTCCTATGCCCACAAAGACAAACCGGGCCACCTCGCGGCAGCCCGGCCTTCATTCTTGCATGGCCCTTTCAGGCCTCAGAAAATCTCCGCCACCGAATCCCCAAGCGCCAGCGAACCTGCGAACAGGGACTGCCGGTCGCGCCGCATCGGGTGATAGCGCGCCGCCTGAATGTCGCGGAACGCCTGCTCGACACCGGCCGCGCGATAAAAGCCCGACCCGGAGGCCAGTTCCATCGCCAGTTCCACCGCCTTGATCGCGTGCCGCTCGACCAGTTGGCGGCCGATCATCACCTCGTTCACGCTGTCCGGCCCCGGAGCCATCGTCTCGGCCGACCGGATCATATGCGCCAGCGCCATCTGCGCTGCACGCAACTCTGTCTCCATGTCGCCCGCCAGTGCCGGTTGCCGCGCCGCGCCGCTGCGCGCCTTCGCCAGACCCACGGCCCTGTCGCGCGCTCTTTCGGCAACGCCCACATAGGCCGAATAGATCAGCGGAATAGCCAGCGTGCCGGTGATGTAGAAGATCATGTGCCACTCGCCCGCATTGCGCTTCAGTGCCACTTTCTCGTCGGCAAGGAAGTACCCGTCGATCTCCACCCTTTCGGACCCGGTGCCGCGCATGCCCATCGTGTCCCAGTCATTGACCCGCCGCACACCGTCTGCCCGAAGCGGCAGCGCAAAGTGCAGCACGCCTTCCTCTGACACCACGCCCGTCATCAACAGATCACCGACGGGCGAGCCCGACACGAAGCCCTTCTTCGCGTGAACCTTCCAGCCGCCGTCGACCTTCTCGGCCCGGCCAGACCCGCCCACCCAGTCGCCACCGCCGCTCGACGTCAGGATCAGCCCTTCCGCCGCAATCCGCTTCAGCAGCGGCTCCACCGCCGCCTTGGCGGGAGCCTGATTGTGCCAGCGCCAGGCCGGGATCACCACCTGATGGCTGTGCATCGCATAGGCCAGCGCGGTCGAGCTGCACCCGTGCGCCAGCGTGCGGATGATCTCGGACACCTCGGCAAGATCCGCTCCACCCCCGCCCAGTTCCGACGGCACAGCCGCCGCAAAGAACCCCGCAGCCTTCAGCGCCGCATAGTTCTCGGCCACGAACGACCCGTCACGGTCATGGACCGCCGCCCGTTCGGCAAACTGTCCGGCCAATGCTTCCGCCTGCGCCACAAACCCCGGCGCGGTCACTGATACATCCCTTGTTGCAATATGCATGTGCGCATTCCTTCTTTTTTCAGAATACGCACAGTGTCCGCCCCATGCCCCCTTCCCTCAAGTTCAGGAACTGAATCGCCCCTTCGGAACTGGCTGTGACCGTGCTAATCTTGTCGTCTGGGAGGCGTGAGAAATGCCCGAACGTGGCGGCTACGGCCAGTTTTGCCCGGTCTCAATGGCCGCGGAAATCGTGTGCACCCGCTGGACGGCGGTGCTTTTGCGCGAACTTCTGGCCGGATCGACGCGCTTCAACGACCTACGCCGCGGTTTGCCTAAAATGTCGCCCGCACTCTTGTCGAAACGCCTCAAGGATCTGGAATCCGCCGGAGTTGTGAGTGCAAACCCGACACCATCGGGCGGCAACGAATACCGCCTGACCCCGATGGGCGCTGACCTCCACGAAATCATCTTCGGCCTTGGCAACTGGGGCCAGCGCTGGATCGAATCCCGCCTGTCGCTCAAGAACCTCGACCCTTCGCTCCTGATGTGGGACATGCGCCGCCGTCTCGACCCCGCGCCGATGCCGCCCCGGCGCTGCACGATTCACTTTCTGTACCCGGAATTGCGCGCCAATGACCGCAACTGGTGGCTGGTGATCAGCGAAGGCACCGTGGACCTCTGCTCCTTCGACCCCGGCTTCGACGTCGACCTGCAGATTTCCGGCTCGCTCCGCGCCATGACCGCCGTCTGGATGGGCATCGCCCGGATCGAAGACGAGGTTTCGGCGGGCAGGCTGTCCGTCGATGGCGATCGCATCCTGCGCCGCTCGCTTGGCGACTGGCTCGGCCTCAGCCCCTTTGCCAAGGAACAGCGCAAGGCAAGCTGAGCCGCCCTTGCACGCTGGCGGAAAGTCTGTATAAGGCCCCATCCTTCCGCCAACAATGTAACCGGCGAAGCCTCTCCTAACGGGTCGCGGAAGGTCAGACCCGCCCGTGAAGCCGCCCGAGACGAAAAGGGATCCCATGCCGCTTTACGAGCATGTCCTAATCGCGCGTCAGGACTTGTCCAACGCGCAGGCCGAAGGCCTCATCGAACATTTCTCCACGGTTGTTTCCGACAACGGCGGCAAGGTCGTCGGCACGGAATACTGGGGCGTCAAGACGATGGCCTACAAGATCAACAAGAACCGCAAGGGCCACTACGCCTTCCTGCGCACCGACGCTCCGTCGCCGGCCATTCAGGAAATGGAACGTCTGGCCCGTCTGCATGACGACGTCATGCGTGTGATGACCATCAAGGTCGACGCACACGAAGATGGCCCGTCCGTCCAGATGCAGAAGCGCGACGAACGCTCCGAGCGTGGTGACCGCCCCGATGGCGATCGTCCCCGTTTCGACCGCGGTGACCGCGGCGATCGTGGTGGCGACCGTGGCGGCGAACGCCGCTCGTTCGGCGACCGTCGTTGATTTTGGCCTGAGGAAAGGAATCCATCATGGCAAACAAACCCTTCTTCCGTCGCCGCAAGGTCTGCCCGTTCTCGGGCGACAACGCGCCGAAGATTGACTACAAGGACGTCCGTCTGCTCCAGCGCTACATCTCCGAGCGTGGCAAGATCGTCCCGGCCCGTATCACCGCCGTCTCGGCCAAGAAGCAACGCGAACTGGCTCAGGCCATCAAGCGCGCCCGCTTCCTCGCCCTGCTGCCCTATGCCGTGAAATAAGGAGCGACCCCAATGCAAGTCATCCTTCTGGAACGTGTGGCCAAGCTTGGCCAGATGGGCGAAGTCGTCAAAGTCAAAGACGGCTATGCCCGCAACTTCCTCCTGCCGCAGGGCAAGGCGCTCCGCGCCTCCGACGCGAACATCAAGTCGTTCGAGTCGCAAAAAGCCCAACTGGAAACCCGCAACCTCGAAACCAAGAAAGAAGCTGCCTCGCTCGCCGAGAAGCTTGATGGTCAGAAGTTCGTGGTTATCCGTTCGGCATCCGACGCCGGTGCGCTCTATGGCTCCGTCACCCCGCGTGACGCCGCCGACGCTGCCACCGCCGCCGGCTTCACGGTCGACCGCAAGCAGGTCGTCCTGATCGCCCCGATCAAGGACCTCGGCCTGCATGACGTCAAGGTCGTGCTGCACCCGGAAGTCTCTGCAACCATCACCATGAACGTCGCCCGTTCGGCCGAAGAAGCCGAACTGCAAGCGTCGGGCAAGTCGATCCGCGAACTGGCCGCCGAGGCCGAAGCCGCTGCCGACTTCGAAATCGCCGAACTGTTCGACGACATGGGCGCAGCAGCCTCCGAAGAATAATCAATCCCGCAAAGGGCTTGATGAACCGCGTCAGGGCAACCCGGCGCGGTTTTCGTTTGTGGGGCCGGTGACGATTGAACAGGCGCAAACAGAATCGCGATTGCGGCCCATAGGGCGGGGCCTACCCCGCCATCCCAAACCCGCCGCGCTTACACCCGCCCGCCGCTGGTTCCGCTCGGTCGTCGCCGACATCCTGCGGCCGCTCGGCCCGCTGTGATGCAGGCCCGGCAAGCCAAATCCGACTGCCCTCTGTCGCTCCCGCCCAAGCGATCCCGCCCGCGGCCCGGTTAGCCTGCGCTCAACAACGCATAAACAGGCAACCAATTGTCGATCCCCCTTCCCAGTCCGAAACAGAACACGCGCGGCATAGCCTTGCTCGTTCTCGGCATCTCGATCTTTTCGGTTCAGGACCTGATCCTCAAGTTGCTCTCCGGCAACTACCCCCTGCACGAGGCGATGCTGGTACGCAGCCTTGCCGCCATCCCGTTCCTGTTGGCTCTGGCATGGTTCGACGGCGGCCTCGGCACCCTCGCCTCGCGTGGCTGGGCCAGAATGATGCTGCGCGGCACCATGAACTTTGCCGCCTACACCTCCTACTACCTCGCGCTCGCCTCCCTGCCGATTGCCACCACCATGACGCTCTATTTCACCGCACCGCTCTTCATCGTGATCCTCTCGATCTTGCTGCTGGGCGAAAAGGTCTCGCCCCTGCGCTGGCTTGCCCTCATCTCCGGCTTCCTCGGCGTCATCGTCATCGTCCGCCCCGGCAGCACCGCGTTTGACTGGACGATGCTCCTGCCCGTCGCCGCC
>JBATMT010000068.1:0-5607 GCA_049289975.1 Paracoccaceae bacterium
GGGGAGAGCGACGCGGCCTGCGCGCCTTCTGCCACTCCGGCTTTCAAACGCCACGCTTGACCTTTCTCACCGGATCGCCAAGCTGCCCCCATGTTCCCGATCCGAGATCACAACCCGTCCCAGACCACTCCGTTCGTCACCTACGCGCTGATTGCCGCGAACGTGCTGGTGTTCCTCTATCAGCTCCAGTTCGCCGGCAACGATCAGGCGATGAACGCGTTCTACTATCACTGGGCGCTGTTCCCCATCGCGGTCAGCGATGGCCAGTACACCGGCCTTTTCACGTCGATGTTCCTGCATGCGGGCTTCATGCATATCGCGGGGAACATGCTCTTCTTGTGGATTTTCGGCGACAACATGGAAGATCAGTTCGGCCACACCGGCTTTTTGCTGTTCTACCTCGCCTCGGGCATCGCCGCAGGCCTGGGCCAGGTCTATGCCGACCCCATGTCGCAGATCCCGACTGTCGGCGCATCGGGCGCCATCGCCGGGGTCATGGGCGGCTATCTCCTGCTGTTCCCGCGCGCCAAGGTCGACATCTTCGTCTTCCTGATCTTCATCATCCGCGTCTTTGCCATCCCCGCATGGCTGATGCTCGGCTTCTGGTTCGGCACCCAGATCTTTCAGGGCGCTGGCGCCAACGCGGCAGACGGAGGCGTCGCCTACTGGGCGCATGCCGCTGGCTTCGCGGCTGGCCTTGTCCTGACCGTGCCTCTCTGGCTCCGCCGGGGCGGCTCTGCCTTCTGGAGCATGAATCACGGCCAGCCGCCCCACCCTGAAATCGCCTACAGCCCCTCGAATGTCCCGCTGGTCAGGAGACGCAGATGACGCTGCCCACCATCCGCCGTCCGCACCCCGCCAGTTGCCACTGCGGCACAGTCAGGTTCGAGGTGATGCTGTCTGAAGATCTCGACACGGCCCGCCGCTGCGATTGCTCCTTCTGCCGGATGCGCGGCGCAATTGCAGTTACCGCACCTCTGGACGGGCTGAAGGTGCTGCAAGGCGCCGACAAGCTTACACTTTACCAATGGAACACCCGTACCGCGAAACATTGGTTCTGTTCGGTCTGTGGCATCTACACGCACCACCAGCGCCGTTCGAACCCCAACCAATACGGCATCAACGTCGCCTGCCTCGAAGGGGTCAATCCGCGCGATTTGGGCAACGTTCCGTGGACCGACGGCATCAACCACCCGTCCGACCGCACCTGACCCCACTTGCAGGCACCGGGCCTTGGCCGCATTCTGCCGCCAAATCGCGATTTACCGAAAGGCACCCACATGAAAGCCCGAGTCACCTGGACAGGCGATCGCACATTTGTCGGCCAGACCGAAAGCGGCCATGCCATCGCCTTCGGCACCGCCCATGGCGAGGCTGCACCCAAACCCGGCCCAAGCCCGATGGAACTGCTGCTGATCGGCACCGGCGGCTGTTCGTCCTATGATGTGGTGCATATCCTTGAGAAAGGCCGCGAGCCGGTCACCGACTGCCGCGTCGAGATCGACGCTGACCGCGCCGAAACCGACCCCAAGGTCTTCACCCGCATCCACATGCATTTCATCGTCTCGGGCCGCGGCCTCGACCCCAAAAAGGTCGAACGCGCCATCCAGTTGTCCGCCGAGAAATACTGCTCGGCGTCGGTGATGATGTCGAAAACCGCAACCATCACCCACGACTTTGAAGTGGTGGAAAACCCGTAGGTCGGCGTTCACCGCCACTCCGGCCACCCCGGCCACCCATTTCCCGGCCACCCATTTCCCGGCCACCCACTTCCCCGTCACCCCCGCGTCCCCTGTCACCCCCGCGAAAGCGGGGGGCCGCCCCCTTACCGCTTCCGCACCGACACGAACTTTTGCCGCCGCCGCTCCATCAATTCGCGGTACTCCACCTTGATCGCCGCCAGCCGTTCGGGGAGCGTTTCATCCCTCCGCTTCTGGCGCGCCTCTTGCAGTTTCTCCTCCTCGGCCTTCATCCGCGCCCGCAAGTCTTTCAGCCTCAGCGCCCCCGGCCCCTCCGGTGGCAGACCATAGTCGATCCCCTCGGGCCCCCGCAAAAGCGCCGACAACCGCGCGTGCATGAAGCTGCGCAGCACTTCGGCCATCCGCCGCGTATGCCCCGCACCTTGCGACCGATAGAAACGCAGCACATCGGCCTCGACCCACAGTGCAACGCGCACCTTCTGCCCCGGCCCCCTTTGCTCCGAGATCAGGTGCCATTCCTCCGGGATCAGACCAGAGCGAGCGATATGTCCGTGCAGGTCACGCTCCAGCCCGCGCATTGCATCGGCAAGGTAGTGGTACTGGGCGATCTCATGTGGCTTGGCTTTGGCAGTCGCAGGCATCGGCGTCCCCTCATTTGGCAACAGCCTCGCAGCCCCGCGTTACGAACCGCCAAACCCACCGTTCGCTGCTTGGAATACCTTTGGAATACGTCGGGAATACCTTCGGAATACCCTTGGAATACCTCGCATTTCCCGCCTATTCTTGGCTCCGGCACAAAGGGCGAGGCAACAGATGCAGACCATGATCGGCGTGATCGGTGGCTCCGGTGTATACGAGATCGACGGGTTCGAAGGTGCCTCGTGGGTCCGGGTCAAGACGCCGTGGGGCGCACCCTCGGACGAGGTGCTGGTGGGCCGCCTGAACGGTGTGCCGATGGCCTTCCTGCCCCGCCACGGACGCGGCCATGTCCACACCCCCACGTCGGTCCCTTACCGTGCCAACATCGACGCACTGAAGCGGCTGGGCTGTACCGATGTGGTGTCCGTCTCGGCCTGTGGTTCCTTCCGCGAGGAGTTCGCGCCGGGCGATTTTGTGGTTCTGGATCAATATATTGACCGCACCGTTGGCCGCACTTCCTCGTTCTTCGGACCGGGCTGTGTGGCGCATGTGTCCTTCGCCCACCCGACCTGCCCGCGCCTTTCCGCCGCCTGCGTCAGCGCGGCCCGCGCCGAGGGCATCCGCGTCCACGATGGCGGCACCTACCTTGCGATGGAAGGACCGCAATTCTCGACGCTTGCCGAAAGCCGCATGTACCGCGAGGTCTGGGGCGCCCATGTCGTCGGCATGACCGGCATGCCCGAAGCCAAACTCGCCCGTGAGGCCGAGCTATGCTATGCCGCCGTCGCGATGATCACCGACTATGACTGCTGGCACCAGGACCACGGCGCCGTAGATGTTTCCGTTGTAATTCAGACCCTTGTCGGCAACTCCGCAAAGGCGCGCGGCCTGATTTCCCACCTGCCCGGCCTGCTCGGCCCAGACCGCGAGCCCTGCCCGCACGGCTGCGACAGCGCCCTGACCCACGCCATCATGACCGCGCCCGCCAAACGCGATCCAGACCTTCTCGCCAAACTCGATGCCGTCGCCGGACGTGTGCTATAGGACTGAAAATGAAGAAGAAAACCGTCAAAGACTATATCCGCACCATCGCCGATTTCCCGCATGAAGGGATCATGTTCCGCGATGTGACGACGCTTTTCGCCGACGCCCGCGGCTTCCGCATGGCCATCGACCAGCTTCTCCACCCCTACGCGGGCGAACGCATCGACAAGGTCGTGGGGCTGGAAGCGCGCGGCTTCATCCTCGGCGGCGCCATCGCCCACCAACTGTCCGTGGGCTTCGTGCCGATCCGCAAAAAGGGCAAACTCCCCGGCCAAACCGTCAGCCAGGCCTACAAGCTTGAGTATGGCGAAGCCATCATGGAAATCCATGAAGACGCGCTGCAACCGGGAGAAAAAGTGTTGATTGTCGATGACTTACTGGCAACCGGCGGCACCTGCGAGGCTGGCATCAAGCTGGTTGAACGCCTCGGCGCCGAGGTCATCGGCTGCGCCTTTGTCGTGGACCTGCCCGAACTCGGCGGCCGCAAGGTTCTCGAAAAACTGGGGATGCAAGTGCATGTCCTGTGCGAGTTCGAGGGAGCCTAGGCCCTCAGCACTGCGCCCGGATTCATGATCCCCTTGGGGTCCATTATCCCCTTGATCTGCCGCATCAGCGCCAGCTTCGCCGGATCGCCGTAGCGTTCCAGATCATCCACCTTATAGCGCCCGACGCCATGCTCGGCGCTGAACGACCCGCCAAGGCTCATCACCAGATCATGTACCGCGCGCTTCACCTCACCCGCCAGCGGCCTGAGATCCGACGCTTTCTGCCCCACCAGCGGAAAGACGTTATAGTGCAGGTTTCCGTCCCCCAGGTGTCCGAAGCAGTTGATGCGGAAATTACCAATCTTCGCAATCACTTCCGGGGCCTTCACGATAAAGCCTGCTATCTCCGACAGCGGCAGCGAAATGTCGTGGGCAGACACGGCGCCTATCCTCCGGTTGGCCTCTGGCAGCGCCTCCCGCAGGGTCCAGAACTCGGCCGCCTGTGCCGCGCTCTGCGCAATCACCCCGTCGTCCACCAGCCCCTGCGCGGCCGCCACCTCGAACAGTCCGCCCAGCGCATCTGCGGCGTCGATCCCCTCAGGCAAGCCTACCTCGATCAGCACCATCCAGTCCGGTTGATCGGCAAAGGGCTGGCGGACATCCGGCAAAACCTCGTCCAGAAACCTCAAGCCCTGCCTGCCGATCAGCTCGAATATCGACACGCAGCCCGCCATCCGCGACTGTGCCATCGCCAGAAGCCGCAAAGCCGCTGCGGGCGAGGCGACCTTCAGCATCGCCGTCCCCACCGACGCCGGTAACGGGTGCAGCTTCAGGCTCGCGGCGGTGATGATACCAAGCGTCCCCTCTGCGCCCACCAGCAGATTGCGCACATCATAACCGCTGTTGTCCTTCCTCAGCCGCTTGAGATCGTGCAGAATCGAACCATCCGGCAACACGGCCTCGATCCCCAGACAGAGGTCGCGCGTATTGCCGTAGCGCACCACATTTACCCCGCCCGCGTTGGTCGACAAAAGCCCGCCGATCCGCGCCGATCCCTGCGAGGCCAAAGTCAGCGGAAAGAGCCGCCCCACCCCACTCGCCGCTTCATGTACGCTCTCCAAGATCACTCCCGCCTCGGCGATCAGCACGCCCTCGTCAGGGTAAATGGCACGGATTGCAGCCATCCGCTCCAGCGACAGGATCAACGGCACCGGCCCCTCGCCCGCCAACTGCCCCAGCACTAGGCCAGTTCCGCCGCCGTAGGGCACGATACCGACCCGTGCGGCGCTGCAAGCCCTTACGATCGCGGCGACCTCCTCTGTCGTCCGCGGTCGCGCCACGAACTCAGCATGGCCCGCCAGCCGCCGTCGCGGGTCCTCCAGATAGCGCGGCTCAACCGGCGCGATCACACCATCGGGCATCTTGCCCGCCAGGGTCTGGCAGAACGCGACATCGGCTGGGTTCAGGCTCATGGAACCTCTGCCTTTGCAGCCATCGCCGCCAACGCCTCGACCGTCTTCATATTGCGTGCCGTGATGTCGATGGGCAAGGCACCCACACGCTGCGCGAGTTTCGAGCGGCCGATGCCATCTGGCAGGTGCAGCCACAGAACCTTGCCGCGATAGAAATACCGTTCGGAAGGCGCCGCAATCGACCTAAGAAAGTCCCCTGTCGCTCGCGGCAGATCTCGCTCCAGAAAGAAGAAATGTACCTTGTCACCTGGCTCGCCCTTATAGGGG
>JBATMT010000069.1:0-3073 GCA_049289975.1 Paracoccaceae bacterium
CCCATATCCGCCGCCAGCTTCTCCTGAACGGCGGTCGATCGGCCCTGCAAGAAACGCTCGGCGTCAGATACCAGCCCGCCATATTCGTCTTGGGAAATCAGCCCGGTGCAGGGCGCCGAGCAACGCTTGATCTGGTAGAGCAGGCACGGTCGGCTGCGCGACGCAAACATCGCATCAGAGCAGTTGCGCAGCAGGAACACCTTTTGCAATTGGTTCAACGTTCGATTGACCGCGCCCGCGCTGGCGAACGGCCCGTAATAGTCACCCTTCTCGGTCTTGGCTCCGCGGTGCTTCTTGATCTGCGGGAAGGCGCTTTCACGGCTGACCAGAATGTTGGGAAACGACTTGTCGTCACGCAGCAGCACGTTGAAATGCGGTTTCAACTGCTTGATCAGGTTCTGCTCCAGAAGCAGCGCCTCGGTTTCGGTACGGGTCGTGAGAAACATCATCGACGCGGTCTGCGAGATCATTCGCGCGATCCGCGCTGAATGGCCGGCGGGGCGCGCATAGTTCGATACCCGCGCCTTCAGGTTGCGCGCCTTGCCCACGTAAAGCACGCGCGCCTCGGCATCGAGCATCCGGTAGACGCCAGGCGAGCCGTCGATGGACTTCAGGTAGGATTGAATGACGGAATGACCCATCGGCGTGGCAGGCGTTTTATCGTTCATGCGGAGAGCTGTTGTTAACCTTGGGCGGCCGGTCTGATTCTGGCATCTGGCTGCAATCTTATACAGCCTGCTGCAAGAGGAAACCTGTCCACGGAATCTGTGGATAAATCTGGTGAAAACAATCTCGCAGGGCGGAATTTTCGTGGATTTCAGCCGACTTCATCGATTTGCCCAAAATTTAGGCGATTTGCCAAGGGGCTGAAATTCAACAAGTTTTTTCTTCACATCACGTAAATCACTGAAAATATTGGCAGATTTGTAACGTATCTGTGACCGATTGATCAAAAGTGGACAAGTTGCCGCAACCTTACCGTGCGTGACGTCCAAATAGGGTCAAAAAAGCCTGCTTTTATTGGACAAAAGCACTCAGTCGCGCCCCCGGATGTCCGGGGTTTTCCAGCCGAGGTGCTGGCCTCCATCGACGCAGAGGAGTTGGCCGGTGACGGCGTCGGCGTCAAGGAAGTAGCCGAGGGCTGCGCAGATGTCGGAGGGGTTTGCGCCGCGTTCCAGAATCGACGCGGCGCGTTGGCCTTCGAACTGCTCTTCGTTTTGATGATCGCCTTTCAGCGTTGAGCCGGGGCCGATGGCGTTGACGCGCACGTTCGGGGCGAGGCCGCGGGCGGCGGTCTGGGTGAAGGCCCACAGACCCATCTTGGCGATCGTGTAGCTGGTGAACTCGGGCGTCAGCTTCAGGACGCGTTGGTCGAGCATGTTGAGAATCAAGCCCTTGGCGCGCGCGCCTTCGGCGCCGCGTTCGGCGGGAGGAACCTGGGCCGCGAACTTCTGCGACAGAAGGAACGGTGCCCGGAGATTGGTGCCGATGTTACGATCCCAGCTTTGGCGGGACGTGCTGGCGATGTTGTCATAGTCGAATGTCGAGGCGTTGTTCACCAGAACGGTGAGCGGCCCGCCAAGAGCGTCCGCCGCCAGAGGCACAAGGGCTTCGGTTGCGGCTTCGTCCAGAAGGTCAGCTTTCAGGCCGATCGCCTTCACACCAAGGGCGCGGATGTCTTGCACGGTGTCATTGGCCTCGGCCTCGGACGACGAATAATGCACGGCCACGTCATATCCTCGCCCCGCCAGATAGAGCGCCATGGCGCGACCCAAACGACGTGCTGATCCTGTGACGAGCGCCCTGCCCTTCGTTGCCATCATGCTCTCCCTTTTCGGCAGGGACAGGGTTTCTCCCCGTCACGCTTGCGTCCGCATCGGGAGCAATACGCGCCAGTGGGGCGAATGGATGACATGAAACGCCCGACCATTCCCAGAAGGGCCAGCGCGCAGACGAGGAGGATGGCGCCCTTGACGTACATCAGAGACCGTAGCGCGACAGCATCGCGCGTTCCTCGATCTGATCTACGGCATCGCTCAGGAGCGACGCTCCGAAACGGCGGAAGAACGGGCGCTTGGGTCCGTAAGGCACAAGGCGGACCTTGTCGCCGTAGAGCGACTTCAGTTTGGGCACGAGATGGCCAAGACCGTCGGCGAGGCCGACCGAAATGCCTGCTTCGCCCACCCAGACATCTCCGGTGAATAGATCGCGGTCGGTCACAAGACGGGTGCCGCGGCGGCGGGCGACCTGAGCCTTGAACGAGGCATGGATAGGTTCGAGGATCGCGTGCAACTTGGCGACGTCTTCCGGTTTTTCGGGGCGGAAGGGATCGAGGAAGCTTTTCGAGGTTCCCGCAGTATGGACCCGCCGTTCTATCCCATAGCGGGAGATGAAGTCGGACAGGCCGAAACCGGACGAAATCACGCCAATCGAGCCGATGACCGAGTTTTCATCCACCCATATGTCGTCGGCAGCGGTCGCGAGCCAGTAGCCGCCCGAAGCGGCCACATCCTCGACGAAGGCGTGGACAGGGATTTTCCTGTCGTCGGCCAGCCTGCGGATGCGGGCGGCGATGAGAGACGACTGGACGGGCGAGCCGCCCGGCGAGTTGATCACCAGCGCAACGGCAGCGGGTTTGCCCTTGCGGAATGCCCTCTCGATAACCGGGGCGAGGATCGCGTCGGACAGCGCACCGCGCCCTCCTGACGAGATCATGCCCTGAAGGCGAATGACGGAAACGAGGGGCGGGGATTTGAGGAAGGGTATGAAGCGGCGCATGGGAAAGGATGTAGTGGCTGGCACGGGGCGGGGCAATGATTTTGCAAGAAGTTCGCCGGTTACGGCCGTTCCGGGCGGCACAAATCGCTTGTGAGAGTGGGCTGCCAACCGAGCGAGAGAGCCATTTTGCAGCGCGATCCGGAAGTGGTCCAGATCTGGACCAAAGCTAGAAGTCAGACAATTCAACATGTTAGCAATTTTCGTTTACCAGATCTTAAGCATTTCTGCCTGTGCAAGCATCGCCCCAGCGGCGCTGCTGCAAATCTTCGAATGGGCTTTTTCCACGCGCCACCTT
>JBATMT010000070.1:0-2895 GCA_049289975.1 Paracoccaceae bacterium
ACCAGCGGCAGCCAAGGATAATTGAAACGACCGTAAAACTCCCGGTTGATCCGGTCGATGTCTGCCGGGTCCATATCGGCATCAGCATTGAAGAAGGCAGTATCGTTCATGGAAAGACATCCTCGCCATGAGGGACGGTATGGACCGCAAGTGCAATCTGATCGACAAACGGCGACCGCAGGATTTCGTAGTGGTCCGTGTCCAGCAACGTCACTTTTGCCCAAGGCGCAAGCGAGAGCCACGCGCTTTGTCGCGCCGCGATCTGGCCCTGCCGCTTTGCCAGCATAATCTGGATGGGCAGTGAAGGCTCGGCGTAGGGCATCGCCGTCGGGCGCCAGTTTGCCATCGCGGCCGTGTTCCGGCCAAAGGCACGGAGCAACGCGGCAATATAGGGATGCGAGGCGGTTGCGTCACCGGGCACAATTCCCAGTTTTCTGCGGTGAGTGATCTCGGCCAGAAAGTCGGCTTGCGCGGTTTCTAGCGACTGCGGTTCTGTCGCTTGGCGGTCTGACGCGCTTGCTGGCAGCGGCGGATCGATCAGAACCAGATCGCGCACCCGTTCCGGTGCCGCGCTGGCCATGGCATAGGCGATCATTCCGCCAAAGGACCACCCGGCAAGCGAGAACGGGCCTTTGATCAGACCAAGGTAGGCGCGCGCGCGCTCGTCTATCCCCTGTGCGGGGGCGTCGGGATCGGCCAGAACCGGGTCTTCGATGGCCAGAACGCGACGGCCCGTCGCGATCCGTGCAGCAAGAACCCGATAGGGCGCGGAATCGCCGCCAATCGGGTGGACAAGCACGATGGGCGGGTCAGATCCTTCTCGTAAGGTGACGAAGGTCTGCGAGCGCGCGGGTCTGGCGATCAGGGCTTTGACCGAGTTCACCGAAAATGCACCGGACAGAACCGAACCCGGCAGGTCGTGCCCAAGTTTGGACAGGCCATCAAGCACGTCGAGTCCAAGCAGTGAATCGCCGCCGAGATCGTAGAACGAAGCATCGGGATCAACACTTGTGACGCCAAGGAATTTCGCAAACACGTCGGCGATGTCTGTGGTTTCGGAGGGGGCCGCGGCTCCGTCTGGCTTGTCACCGGATAGAGGCACCTGCAAGGCCGCCAACGGCAACGGCGAGACGATCAGTCGGGGAAGCCCAAGGGCCAGAGCCTGACGGAACACCTGCCAGGCTTCGGGTTCGGACAATGCGCCCTGATCCAGCTTCTGCGCCAGTTCGGCCATCTTGCTGTCGCTCTGTCCGAGACGGCCCGACATGCCAATCCCACGCCAAGCTGGCCAGTTCACTGACAAGATACGCGGGCCATTTTCATCGCGGGCATCGGCACAGGCGTCCAGCCATGCGTTCGCTGCCGCATAATCAGCCTGCCCCGCAACTCCGACAACTGCCGAGAGCGACGAACAGAATAACACGAAATCGTCTGTCAGTGGCGCCAGGTGGGCCAGAATCGCGGCAGCGCCGTCGCGCTTTGGCTTGAGCGTTGCATTCAGCGCAACTTGCGACATCAGTTGCACCAATCCGCCTCCCGCCACCCCGGCGGCGTGGATGACGCCCGCCAGACGCCGGCCCGCGAGTTCGGCCGTAAGTCTTGCGACTTCCTGCGGGTCACTGACGTCGATGCATACGCCGGTTGCCCCAGCGATAGAATGTCCGGAGCGCGAGGCAAGGATGACCTCGGTTCCCGGCATCTCCAGAATGCAACGGGCCAAGGACTGCGCGACCCCGCCACTGCCACCGGTTATCAGATAGAGGCCCGGCCGGACTTCCAGCACGGGCTGCCCGGCGGTCGAGTGATCGGGCGCCGGTGCTGTGGCGGTTTGCCAAAGCCTGCCTTTGCGAAGTGCAAGCTGAGTGTAGCCCTCTGCGTGGGGCAGGGCCGAAAGATCGTCGGCACGATCGGCGCTGATCTGGCAGATGGCGAGGCCAGGCAATTCCGCTGCGGTAGCTCGCAAGAACCCGGACAGCATCGCAAGATCGGGGTCGGGCCGGTCAAGGTCTTCCATCGGTGGGGTCACGACGATCAGTCGTGCCCGAGCCCGGTTCAGGGTTGCTCCATGAACGTTCAGAAGCGGCAACAGAATTGCGGACCAATCCGAGTCTACTGACAGGCGTATCGTGGCTTCAGTGGGCACTGGCGCACCGGCCACAAGGTCGCTGGCTGCCAGGGACCGGCCTGTCTGCGGGGTCTTTGCCCCATTAGAAAGTGCCTGACGGTGCCAGACCGGGACGCGGAACCACTCCGCCTTCGGCAGGCGCTGAAGCGGAAGATGGCCGGGCGTTGACGGTGCTTCGAGGGCCGGATGTATATGTTGTTCGAGGGCGAAGGGCAGCGGCGGCAGATCCCAGGCGGCGGGCGTTTCCGGGCGGGGCAGGTCCAGTGACGACAGGCCCTTGAGCCATGCTTCGGCCAGTGGTGCCGCACCTGATGGCGCATTGGCGCGGGTGATCTCGGGACTGACCGGGGTGATCTGGTGGAGAAGGGCAATCGCTTCCTCGCTGGTTGCGCAGCAGACGGCAGCGCGGAACGCGCTGTTTCGCGCCGCACGCAAGCAGGCGGCGGCAAGAGCGGCCAGATCGGATCCATCCTCGAGTCGGGCGGCAATCGCCTTAGCGCGCGTCTGCACCAAGGCCGCTGTTCGACCGGCAAGCAGAATGGCATACTGACTTCCCACAGCAGCCATGGGCAGGGGGGCGGACGCAAAAACCGGTGAGGGGGCCAGCACCACATGGGCATTCGTGCCACCCATGCCGAAGCTCGAAACACCGGCAAAGGGGCGGTCTGCGGGCCAGGGTTGAGCCTGTGTCAAGACGCGCAGTGGCAGTTGGCTGAAGTCGATAGCCGGATTAGGGGAGGCAAAGCCAAGCGTCGGGGGAAGGGTGCGGT
>JBATMT010000071.1:0-2161 GCA_049289975.1 Paracoccaceae bacterium
GCGCTATGCGCTGTTTGGGGCGGCCTTTGTGGTGCTGGCGCTGGGTCTGGGTATTTTGGGCTATCATGCGATTGGCGGACTTGGCTGGGTCGATGCGTTCCTGAACGCCAGCATGATCCTGACCGGCATGGGTCCGGTTGATCAGATGCCTGACGATGGATCGAAGATCTTTGCGAGCCTTTATGCGATCTTCGGTGGCGCGGTTTATCCGGCGGTGACGGCGATTGTGCTGTATCCTTTCTTGCACCGGATGCTGGTGGCGCTGCATGTGCAGGCTCAGGGCGAGAGCGCCGACGATGCCTGATCGGGGGCCTGGATGGATCACAAGAGCTTCCTGAAGGCGCTGAGTGCCGAGGAGAAGGCAACGCTGACCGAGACGGAGGATGCGGCGGGGCTTTGGCATCTGGCGGGTCATCTGGGGCTGATCCTTGGCTGTGGCGCGCTGATCGCGGCGAAGGTGCCTCTGTGGTGGGCGCTGCTGCCGGTGCAGGGCGTGTTGATGGTGTTCCTGTTCACGCTGGAGCATGAATGTACCCACAAGACACCATTCCGCTCCCCTGCCCTGTCGGAATGGGTCGGACGGCTGTGCGGGATGGTCTTGCTGCTGCCGTTCGAATGGTTCCGGTACTTTCATCTGGCGCATCATCGCCATACCAACATTCCCGGACTTGATCCTGAACTGGCCACGGACAAGCCCGAAACTTTGGCTTGGTGGCTTTGGCATGTGAGCGGCCTGCCTTATTGGACGGCGGGCGTGAGGCTGATGGCAGCGCTGGTCATGGGCCAGACAAAGGGAGAATATCTGCCGCAGTCTGCCCGGCCCCGCATCGTGCGCGAGGCGCGGGTTATGGCGGTTCTTTATCTGGGGCTGGCGGCGACGCTGGTGTGGTCGCCGCTGATCTTGTGGGCGTGGATTGTCCCCGTGCTGATCGGGCAACCGGCGCTGCGGCTTTACCTTTTGGCCGAACATGGCGATTGCCCGCGCGTGGCGGACATGTTCGAGAATACCCGCACCACCTTTACCAACCGGATCGTGCGGTTCGTGGCGTGGAACATGCCCTACCATGCCGAACATCACGTGTTTCCGGCTGTTCCGTTCCACAAGCTGCCCGCGCTTCACGTCAGGATGCGAGAGCATCTGAAGGTGACGGCTGACGGATATGCGGCCTTTACACGCGATTATCTGGATCGGCGCATGTGAATGTAACGGGTACAAGATTGCCGTGGCACCTCAGCGGGGAGCGGGATAGCAAGCCTGCCATGACCGACCAATCCATACCCAAGAACGAAGACAGCCTGCGTGGCTTTTTCTTCGCGCTGACCGCTTATCTCCTTTGGGGATTCCTGCCGCTGTACATGAAGGCGGTGGCGCATATCACGCCCGCCGAGGTGATTGCCCACCGGGTGATCTGGTCCTTGCCGATTGCGGGCGCGGTTCTTCTGTGGCTGGGGCGGACGGCGGACCTGAAAGTGGCGCTGCGCTCGCCCCGGACGCTTGGAATGGCGGCAATGACTGCGGCGCTGATCTCGGTCAACTGGGGCATCTATGTGTGGTCGATCGGGTCGGGCCATGCGCTTGACGCGGCGCTTGGCTATTACATCAACCCGTTGTTCAGCGTGGCGCTTGGGGCTTTGCTTCTGGGCGAACGCCTGAGCGGATTGCAGAAGCTGGCGATTGCGCTGGCGGCGTTTGCGGTGCTGATCCTGACCTGGGAGGCGGGCAAGGTGCCGGTTGTGGCGCTGTCGCTGACGCTGACCTGGGGCATCTATGCCTACCTCAAGAAATCGCTGCCGGTCGGGCCGAACCAGGGCTTCTTCCTGGAGGTGCTATTGCTGTTCATCCCGGCGGTGGCTTGGGTGGTGTGGCTGGCGCTGAAGGGCGAAGGGCATTTCTTTGCGGGCAATGGCACCGATACGTTGCTGTTATTGGGCTGTGGCGTGGTTACGGCGGTGCCGCTGATGGTCTATGCCAATGGCGCGAAGCTTCTGAAGCTTTCGACCATCGGCATCATGCAATATATCGCGCCGACGATGATCTTCCTGACGGCGGTATTCCTGTTTGGCGAGCCGTTCGACCGGGCGCGGATGATCGCCTTCCCGATCATCTGGCTGGCGCTGATCCTTTATACCTTCTCGCTGATCCAGCAGGCGCGCGCGGCAG
>JBATMT010000072.1:0-1786 GCA_049289975.1 Paracoccaceae bacterium
TCCGCCAGTTCACCTAGAGGAAACACTCTCTCGCGAAGGGCGCGGCCGGATTTTTCCGTTGTTTTCAAGTGTTATAGCGGAAAAGCTGTTCACCTCGGACTGAGTGGACGCGCCAAAACATGCTCTCTTGCGGCCGATACTCTCCAAAGCTGTTGACTGCGCGGTTTTGGTGAACAGCTTCTATGGCATTGAAATAGAGACAAATTATTTGGCCGTCTCTGAGAGTTCGATTTCAGTCAGGACGGGCTAGAGACGCCTCACAGGTCGAAATTTCTACCTGTTCCCACATCCGAAAAAATGTCAGTTGGAACATCGACAGATGTCGTCGTAGGGCAGAAAGCGGACTTGCAGTGGCGCAGCGCCCTGCTGGCACAGCAGTCAAAAAAGCAGTCGTTCATTTCGTGCATAGGACCGGCTGTATGAGGTGCCCCTAGTTTCCTAGACGCCCGCCTCGTTCAGTTTCTGCTGCCTGGTTTCGAAGTCAACGGGCGACAGCATGCCGTTGTTCGTGTGCTTGCGCTTCGGGTTGTAGAACATCTCGATGTAGTCGAACACGTCCTGCCTTGCGGCTTCGCGGGTCAGGTAGGTGCGGCGCCGGATGCGTTCCCGCTTCAGGAGCTGGAAGAAGCTTTCGGCAACGGCATTGTCGTGGCAGTTACCCCGTCTGCTCATGCTGGCCTCGAGATTGTGCTGGCCAAGGAACACCTGCCACTCGCGGCTGGTGAACTGCGATCCCTGGTCGGAATGTACCATCACCTTAGTCTTGGGTTTGCGCCGCCAAACGGCCGCAAGCAAGGCCTGCAGCGCTAGCTCGGTCGTCATGCGAGGCTGCGCGGACCATCCGACCACACGCCGCGAGAACAGATCGATCACGACTGACAGATACAGCCAGCCTTCGTGGGTCTTGATGTAGGTGATGTCCGTCACCCAGACCTTGTCGGGCGCATCGACCTCAAACTGCCGATCCAAGGTGTTGGACGCAACCACAGCAGGCTTCCCGCCATGTCGTCCCGGGCGGCGTTTGTAGCCGACCTGGGCCAGGATGCCTGCAAGGCTAGCCAGCCGGGCGACCCGGTTCTCCGAAACCTGCTCCCCCTGATCGCGCAGATCGTCGGTCAGCTTGCGGTAGCCATAGACCCTGCCACTGTCGGACCAGGCCTGCCGGATCAGTGCGGTCTGCCGCTCATCGTCCTGCGCGCGCAGGCTTAACGGTTCCTTAAGCCATGCATAGAAGCCGCTGAAGTGAACCCGCAGCACCCGGCACATTGCCCGGACACCGAACTCGGTCTGATGCGCCCGGATGAACGCGTACTTCATTGGGACTCGCGCGCGAAGTACGCAGTTGCCTTTTTTAGGATATCGCGCTCCTCAGTCACCCGCGCCAGTTCCCGCTTCAGCCGTCGGTTCTCGGACTCGAGGTCCACGCTGGGCGCCTTCGGGGCTGGGTCCGCGAAAAGCTTCATCCACTTGTAGAGCGAGTGCGAGCTCACCCCCAAACGCCGGGAAACCTCCCGAACCGGATAGCCCCGAACCGTGATCTGCTGCACCGCATCCCGCTTGAACTCATCGCTGTAGTTGCTCGTCCCCATGTCGGCCTCCTAGCCTCAAAGTTAGGGGGCAAAGCGTCTACAAATCTAGGGGCACCTCACTTTGATATCGCATAGGTTCGAGACTGGTTACGGCCTGGGCGTTGTTGCAGAACTCACCGCACACACGGATTCACACGGTGAATCCAGTGGGTTAAGGGCTTCGCTATGATGAAGCCCGAACCTGCCCGGTACCGCAC
>JBATMT010000073.1:0-12267 GCA_049289975.1 Paracoccaceae bacterium
GCTCGAGGCAACGTTCCTAGGGGAAATGCTTAAGCCGATGGGCGCGGATCAAGCGAGGAGCGCCTTCGGCGGTGGCATCGGGGAAGAACAGTTTTCGTCGTTCCTGTTGCAGGAGGAAGCACACGCAATGGTCAGGGCGGGTGGAATCGGGCTGGCGGAAAGCATCTTTCAGGCCATGAAGAAAGGCTATGAGGCAAGCAATGAACAACCGTGACGCCGACGAGCTCTTGGCCATTCTGACAGAGGAACGGGGGTGCCTCATGGAAGGCAGGCTGACAAGCCTTGCAGAAATTGCGGAACGCAAAATGCGCCTGATGGCGCAGGTGTCGACTACAGCGTTAAGTAGCGCCGACATTTCGCTGGTGGCCACGGAATGCCAACGAAACCAAAGGCTTCTCTTGTCGGCGCTCGAGGGCGTCCGGGCCGCGAAGGCTCGCATTCAGGCGCTGCGTCGAGTCGACGGAACCTTCAATTGCTACACGTCGGAAGGCCGTCAGGTCCGGTTCGGTCGACATCATGACGGCTTTGAGCACCTCGCATGAGAATGTCGAAAATTTTCTCCATTCACTTTTCAGGCTTAGGAAAGCCTTAGCGATTAGCCCCGAATGTCAGCGATGCGTACCGGTTGGTTCGGCACGGCAAAGCGGCGAATAGCCCTCACCGTATTGGTCAGAAAGCCTTTTCTGCCGCTCTAACGCGGTAACCATCAGTTGAGAGCGTAAAGCGCCCTCGCATCGCAAGGAAAATCCAATGTCCAGCATTCTGACCAACACAAGCTCGACAGTCGCCCTGCAAACTCTGCGCGGCATTAACAGCAACCTGATGAAGACTCAGGACCAGATCTCGACGGGCAAATCCGTCAGCTCGGCACGCGACAATGCCGCGGTCTGGGCAATCTCGAAAGTGATGGAAGCCGATGTGAAAGGCTTCAAGGGCATTTCCGACAGCCTGTCACTTGGTGAATCAACCGTCGGTGTCGCGCGGCAGGCCGCAGAATCGGTTACTGACCTGTTGACTGAAATCAAAGGCAAGATCGTCGCCGCGCAGGAAGACAACGTTGATCGCGCCAAAATTCAGACCGACATTGACGTCCTGCGCTCGCAGATCAATACGGTCGTCGGTGCGGCCCAGTTCAATGGCCTCAACCTCGTTGACGGTACCCAGAACACAGTCGATGTGCTTGCTTCGCTTGACCGCCAGTCGAACGGCACGGTCAGCACGTCATCGATCACCGTCAATGCGCAAGACCTTTCGACCGGTGCTTACGCCGCCAAGGACATTTTTGGCGGGTCTGACGGTGTGTCGACAAATGGCGACACGGCAGGGTTCCAACTCGACAATGCAAGCGGCACCGGTACCATCGAGATTGACGATGGCACCACCGCATTTGTTGCAGGTGACAAGGTCAACATCACCATTGGTGGCAAGACGGCAAGCTATACCGTCAGCACTACTGATATTGCTGCGACCACGCCGTCGGACATGGTTGCCGTTGGTCTCAAGAACGCAATCGATGCGCTGGGCATATCCGGGTTGACCGTAGACTACGACAGCGGCACGCCTGGAACGCTGGCTTTCTCCAACACCGGGTCGAACGATCTTACGGTGAGCGCGCAGTTCAAGAACGCCGGTTCTGGCGGTCTTGCAGCACTGTCCGCAATTGACGTTTCGACACCTGCGGGCGCTTCTGCGGCCCTGGGCAATATCGAAACGCTCATTCAGACCGGCATCGACGCTGCGGCTGAATTCGGTTCGGCTCAAAGCCGCATCGACATTCAGAACACCTTTGTCAGCAAGTTGACCGACTCGCTCAAGGCCGGCATCGGCTCGCTCGTCGATGCCAACATGGAAGAGGCATCGGCGCGCCTTCAGGCGTTGCAGGTGCAGCAGCAACTGGGCATCCAGTCGTTGTCGATTGCAAACCAGGCCCCGCAGAACATCCTCGCACTGTTCCGCTAACGACGAGGGGCGCCCCGTCAACGGGCGCCCCGACCTCTGCGAGTGACTTTCAACGCCGTCGAAAGGTCCTGAATTGAACGTACAGAACGTGGCCACTGCGGGATATGGCATGTCTGCGGCATCGGTTCGCACGCCGCGCGCCATCGAATATGACGCACTCGCGCGGGTTACCTGCCAAATGAGATCTGCTGCTGACCAGGGAGCGGCGGGATTTTCAAGGCTGGCACAGGCTCTGCATGACAACAGGGCGCTCTGGACTGCCTTGGCGATGGATGTGGCAGAGCCTACGAACGGACTTCCTGGACAACTCCGCGCCCGGATCTTCTATCTTGCTGAATTCACGATGCAACATTCCGGCAAGATTCTCAAAGGCGAGGCGTCCATTGCCCCGCTTGTCGACATCAACACCGCCGTCATGCGCGGTTTGCGAGGGGATCAGGATCTGGGATGAGTGGTCTGGTTTTGAAGCTGGCCCCGCACGAACGTGTGCTGATCAACGGAGCGGTCATCGAAAACGGTGAAAAACGCTCGCGGCTGGCGATCATGTCGCCCAATGCCCATATCCTGCGCCTGCGCGACGCCATTCATCCCGGCGAGGCGAACACTCCCGTTCGCCGCGTCTGCTATATTGCCCAGCTTGCCCTATCGGGCGACGCAAAGCCAGAAGAGGCGCGTCAGCAGATGCTGCGCGGAATAGAGCAGCTCAGCCTTGCCCTGACCGACCATGACAGTCGGGCGCATCTGACTGCAGCTACGGAAGCCTTGCTGGAAGACCAGTTCTATCGTGCCTTGAAGGCGCTCCGTGCACTCTTGCCGCGAGAGGCGCGGCTTCTGGCCGCAAACCCCATATGACCTACACGCCCGTCATACCTGCGGGTGGCTTTGTAGGCTGGGCATTCTTGCAGCGCACATTCGCAGCACAGAAAAACAACTTCGTGCAAGATGCCGCCACGCAGCGGGACGAGACCTATTTTCGGGAAAAGATCGGCAGTGCAGACAGCGCCGAAAAGCTTGTGGGGGATCGCCGGCTTCTTTCGGTCGCCCTGACGGCATTCGGGCTTGATGCGGATCTTCCGAACAAGGCCTTCATCCGCAAGGTGCTCGAAGGCGGAACGCTGAAGGCCGATGCTCTGGCGAACCGGCTGGCAGACAAGCGCTATTTCGATATCGCAAAGGCTTTTGGCTATGGTGATTTCCCAAAACCCAACACGCTGAAGTCCGACTTCGCCGACAAGATGCTCCGCTTGTATGAATCACGAAAGTTCGAAACTGCGGTTGGGGCACAGGACGACACCATGCGACTTGCCCTGAACGCACAGCGCGAGTTGGCCGATCTGGCCGGACGCTCCATTTCGCCGAATGGCAAATGGTATCTGGCAATGGGCTCTCCGCCATTGCGGTCCCTGCTTCAGACCGCCTTTGGCCTGCCGCCGAGTTTCACATCGGTGGACATCGACAAGCAACTGCAGGTGCTGAAGGACCGCAGCCAGGCGCTGCTTGGCCAATCGGATCCGGCGCAGTTCAAAGACCCGGCGCAGATCGAAAAGCTCATTAAGGTTTTTATGGTCCGCTCGCAGGTGGCGACATCCCAATCGTCGACTGGCTCAACGGCCTTGGGTCTGTTGCAACAGGCAGGGCGGCTGTCGCGCTACATATGAACCGTCGGCCCACAGCAATCTGGTTGACCTGATCCAAACCCGTTCGAAGGCCATGGCATCGTGCGACGGGCATTGATCTGGGCACTTCCCGCGCGGAAACGAACTTTACCCGTCGCGATAGGCACCACCAAGGATCGTTTCAAGCCGCGCAAAACTATCGCTGACTGTGGCAGGCTCTTGCTCGCTCAAGAAGCTGTCCAGCGCCGGCCAGACCTTGATAGCGGCATCGACCAATGGGTCACTCCCCGCCACATAAAGCCCTGCCTGTATCATCAATTCGGCCCGGTCATAGGCACCAAGCAGTTGGCGCGCCTGAGCGATAAGCCGGTTTTCGAAGTCGCTCGCGGCGGCGGGCAAGGACCGCGATACCGATCGCAGCAGATTGATCGCCGGATAGCGCCCGCGTTCGGCAATATCTCGGTCCATCACCACATGACCGTCGAGCACGCCGCGCAGGATATCCGCAACTGGCCCCTCCATGTCCGAACCGGCAACCAGTACCGAAAAGACCGCCGTGATGTCGCCCGTACCTTCGCTTCCCGGTCCGCACCTCTCTGCCAATGACATGATGAGATGCGACATCGAAGCAGGGTATCCACCCAAAGCGGGAGATTCTCCTGCCGACAGGGCGATTTCGCGGTGCGCTTCGGCCAGACGGGTCACGGAATCGGCCAGAAAAAGCACATGCTGCCCGTTGTCACGGAAATACTCGGCAACTGCCATCGCCGACCACGCACTTCGCCGCCGTACGAGCGGAGACTGGTCAGAGGTGGCCGCAATGATCACGCTCCGCGCCAATCCGGCGGCGCCAAGCACATCTTCCGCGAACTCGCGCAACTCACGCCCGCGTTCGCCGATCAGCGCTATGACGATGACATCTGCCTCGACATGCCGGGCGAAATTGCCCAGAAGTGTCGACTTGCCAACGCCAGACCCTGCGAAAAGCCCGATGCGCTGCCCTCTGACAAGCGGCAGCAACGTGTTGAAAACCTTCATTCCGGTTTCAAGCCGCTGACCAAGCCTCTTGCGCGAGGCGGGCGCGGGCGGGGCGGCTTTCAGAGGGCGTGCCGACAATCCCGGTGACAGCGGCATGCCATCCAAGGGCTGGCCAAACGGATCGACAATGCGCCCGATCCAGCCAACATGTGGCGACAGCCCGTTCTGGCGCGTGCGTTCCACACCATCCCCGATCCTGACGCCATCCGGGCTTTGATCCGTCAGGATGCCAGCACCGTCCGTGTCGATCAAAACGATCTCTCCGTGCAAGAGCCCGGCCGTCCGGATGATCTTGACCCGATCGCCGATCGACCAATCCCGTCCCGGTCCGGTCACGCGCACAACGCTTTGCCGCACCTCGCAAACCCGAGCAACGGAAACCACCGTGTCGCAGGTCGCGATCCGTGATCGGAGCAGCTCGATTTCTCTGTCGGGCATCGCACCCCCAGTTTGCACCTCATTACGGATTCTAAACGAATCGGCGTTAAGCCTTGTTGAAAGCTCGGAGGAGAAACCCCGATGTTCGCAAAATCAGAAATTCTGAGCATGTCCGCAGCCCTCGCGGCCAATGCCGAGGCGCGTCTGTCTGCCGTCGCTGAAAATGTCGCGAACGCAGACACTCCCGGCTATCGGGCCAAGGATGCCGCACCTTTCGCAGCGACCTATCGTGGTCTCTCCGATTTTGTGCTGCGCGCTACCCGTCCGGGCCACCTTGGCTTCGCGGACCATCAAACGGTTACAGCCACACATCTGCGGCCCGATGGTCACATGTCCCCTAACGGTAACAACGTCTCGCTCGAGGGTGAACTCATGCGGGCCTCCATCATCCGTCAGGACCACGACCTCGCACTTGGTATTTACAAGAGCGCCCTGACGATCTTGCGCACCAGTCTTGGCCGCCGCTGAAAGAGGACACAATGACAAGTGGATTTCAGAATACGCTTTCCGTGACGGCCTCTGGGATGGAGGCACAGGCCATGCGTCTGCGCTTCATCTCCGAGAACATCGCCAATCAAGACACGCCAGGCTATCACCGCAAGACCGCGTCCTTTCGGGCCGAGCTGGATGGCGGTCGCCCGACAGGTCGTGTGTCGCTTGGCAAGCTGGAGCTAGATCGCTCGGATCTGACACGCATCTACGATCCCGGTAACCCGATGGCCGATCAGGCCGGTTATTACGACGGGTCCAACGTTGATATCGTTGTGGAAATGGCCGACGCGCGCGAGGCACAGCGCAGTTACGAGGCAAACCTCAAACTCTTCGATCAGGCGCGCCAGATGTCGCAAAGCCTGCTCGATCTGCTGCGGCGGTGAGGATATCTGACATGGATGTACGATCCAGACTGGCTTCCCTGTCCTATGCGCAGGCCCGCCCCGCGACCGCCCCGGAGGCAACTGCGCGCGCCGAAGGCGGTGCGTTCGGCAACCTGCTTGGCAGTTTCGCCGATACATTGAAAGCCGGTGAAGAGACCGCCAAGGCAGCGATGTCCGGCGGTGCCGACCCACATTCGCTGGTACAGGCGCTTGCCTCGTCAGAACTTGCCGTCGAGACGGCGGTGACGCTCCGCGACAAGGTCGTGGAAGCCTATCAGGAAATTCTCAGGATGCCGGTCTGACCATGAACGAAGCAATCTTCTTCGACGTGCTCCGTCAGGGTCTTTGGGCCGCAGTTCTTGTCTCTGCTCCGCTGCTGACCGTTGCTCTGGCCGTCGGACTGGTCATCGGTCTGTTGCAGGCACTGACTTCGATCCAGGAAACCACACTGACCTTCGTGCCGAAAGTTGGCGCCATGTTGGCTGTGTACTGGGTCTCGATGTCCTTCATGTCAGGGGTGCTCGTGAGTTACTTTACCAACAATATCATACCGTTGATTGCCGGCAGCTGACCATGGACAACGCCGGTTACGTCGCACTTACCCGCCAATCCGGTCTCATGCGAGAAATGCAGATCGTGGCGAACAACATCGCGAATCTGTCGACGACCGGCTTTCGCAAGGAAGGCGTGGTCTTCGCCGAACATGTTATGTCACCAAGGGGCGAGGAACCATCGCTGTCGATGGCGTCGGCCGAGGGTCGCGTGGTGAACCTGTCGCAAGGCGTTTTGGAAAAGACCGATGGCTCGCTCGACTTTGCCATCGAGGGCGATGGCTTCTTTCAGATCGCCACACCACGCGGCACTGAACTCACACGGGCCGGGTCCTTTGTGCTGTCGCCGGAAGGCATACTCGTGACAGCCCAAGGTTTTCCCGTTCTTGATGGCGGTGCCAGTCCAATCAGCCTTCCGGTCGGTGCTGGCCCAATCAGCCTTTCGCGGGATGGCACCCTGTCAGCAGGCGGCACACCACTTGCGCAACTGGGATTATACCGCCCGTTGGAGCCTGCGACGTTGGTTCACACCGGCGGCACACGATTTATGACCGATGGTGAAATTGAACCTGTCGAGAACGGGTCTGTATTTCAGGGATTTCTGGAAAGCTCGAATGTTAATGCAATACAAGAAGTTACCAGGATGATCGAGGTACAGCGCGCCTACGAAATGGGTCAGGGCTTTCTACAAGCGGAAGACTCCAGAATCCGCGCCGTCATTCAGACCCTTGGCAGATAGGAGATCAGCAGATGCGCGCCCTGGACATTGCGGCAACCGGAATGAGCGCGCAGCAGATGCGCGTCGAGGTCATTTCCAACAATCTCGCGAACATGTCGACGACGGGTTATAACGCTCGCCGTGCCGAGTTTGCCGATCTGCACTATCAACAGGTCCAACCGCCGGGTGCGGTTAATGCTTCGGACGGCAGTTTGGTTCCCACCGGTATCCAGCTTGGCCTTGGTGTTCGACCAGCCGCCGTCACCGTCATGCCGGCGCAGGGCACCCTGTCGGCAACCGGCGGGGATCTCGATTTTGCCATCGACGGGATCGGCTTTCTGGAAGTGACCCTTCCGTCGGGCCAATCCGGCTATACCCGGGACGGTTCGTTGAAGCGTTCGCCGGACGGGCTGATCGTTACGTCTGACGGCAACGAGGTCGTCCCCGGAATCACCATCCCACCCGATGCGCGCAGCATTTCGGTAAATGCTCAGGGCGAGGTCTACGCCTATTTCAACGACCGGGTTGACGCCCAGTTGCTCGGACAGTTCACGCTGGCAAGCTTCACCAACGAGAAGGGCTTGCAGGCAACCGGCTCCAACAACTTTCTGGAAACGCCTGCCTCTGGCCCACCGACGGTCGCGGTCCCCGGTCAAAGCGGCCTTGGCACATTGCGGCAGGGCTATCTGGAGGAAAGTTCGGTCGATCCGGTCAAGGAGATCACCGATCTTATCGAAGCGCAGCGCGGCTATGAACTAAACGCCAAGGTCATCACCGCCGCCGACCAGATGCTTGGCGCTACGGTCCAGATCCGCTGATGTACAGAGGTCTTGCGTGTCTGCTGTTGCTTTCCGGCCCGGCACAGGCCGACAGGCTCGTTGCCGCGCAAACCATCCCGGCACGGTCGATCATTGACGCAAGCGACTTGCGATTTGAAAAGGACCCCGCTGCGGTTGCTATCGACCCTGAACTCGTCATCGGCCAGGAAACGACGATCACGCTCTATTCAGGCAAGCCCATTCGGCTGGACGATCTCAGGGCGCCCACTCGGGTAGAGCGCAATCAGATCGTCACGATCTTTTACCGCAACGGACTGGTCGAGATCGAGGCAGAGGGACGCGCACTTGCCAGAGGCGCAATGGGTGACCGGATCAGAGTCATGAACAACTCATCCAAGGCGACAGTGCTTGGGAAGGTTCTTCCCGACGGCACGATCCTTGTTGCCGGGTCCTGAAGTCAGGGAGAAACATTTGAACAAGCACATCCTTTTGGCTGTTTGCATGACGCTCTGCGCATGTGGAAATCTGCGCGACATCGGCAGGGCCCCGGCCATGTCATCAGCCCAAACCGGCGATGAATACTACGCCATGACCACCAGTGGCTTGCCGGGAGCTATCGTACCCGGTGGCACGCGTGACGCCTCGCTTTGGTCGGGAACCAGAGGTTCGCTTCTGGGTGATCGTCGGGCGCGACAGCAGGGGGACATTCTGACCGTCGTGATCGAGATCGACGATAAGGCCGAAATCTCAAACTCCAGCGGCCGCAGCCGTACGTCATCGGAAAAGATGGGAATCCCCTCGTTGCTCGGCATTCCGCAAAGGCTGGACGGGGTCCTCGGAGAGGGCGCCAGCATGGCAGATGCCGTCAACACCAAGTCAGGCTCGTCTTATCAGGGCAACGGCTCAGTACAGCGCAAAGAGAAGCTAACGCTCAGGGTCGCAGCCACAATCATCGGGATATTGCCCAACGGGGTTCTGCAGATCGAAGGCTCGCAAGAAGTCCGCGTCAACTTCGAGCTTCGCGAACTGATCGTGCAGGGCTTCGTGCGCCCCGAAGATATCTCGCGCCAGAACGAGATCACGTACGACAAGATTGCAGGCGCACGGATTTCCTATGGCGGGCGCGGTCAGATCACCGACGTCCAGCAACCGCGCTACGGCCAACAGGTCGCAGACCAGATCCTGCCGTTCTGATGCGCAGGCCGATCTGATGTTGCGCAAGTTGCTCCCCATCCTTCTCGCCCTCATCGGTCTTGGCGGTGGGGTAGGGGCGGGCCTTTACCTGCGCCCGACTGACAGTGGCGAAGTCATCATCAATCCCTGTGGCCCTGACGGCGAGCCTGCCGAACATGAAGAGGCAGCGGCAGAAGAGAGTCCTTCCGGTCATGGAGGAGGAGGTCACGGCAGTCACGAGGGTGAAGCCACCGAGGAATATGTAAAGCTGAACAACCAATTCATCGTTCCGGTAGTCGAGTCCGCCGAAGTGCAGGCGCTGGTGATCCTGTCGATTAGTCTCGAGGTCAAACCCGGCACGACAGAGGCGGTCTATACCCAAGAACCGAAACTGCGCGATGCGTTCCTTCAGGTCATGTTTGACCATGCCAATGCCGGTGGGTTCAACGGCGCTTTCACCAGCGCGACACACATGGACGTGCTGAGGCAATCCTTGCTCGAAACCGCCCAAGGCGTGCTTGGCAAGATCGTCCGCAATGTCCTCATCGTGGACATTGTCCGTCAGGACAGCCAGTAGCCGCATCACCTGACTGGCCGAGGGGCCGTCGTCAGGACCGCTGGAAGCTACGTGACCCAAAGGGCCGCCTGACACCGTGCCACATGGCGGTAAAACGCAAATGCACCGAGTTTCCAAAAGAAAAGGCCCCCGCCAGAAGCTGGCGGGGGCCTTTGATTTCAGTCTTCCAAGCCTTAGTCGCGGCTTTCGAAGCTTTGCGCCAAAGCGCTGTCCGTATCGATCTCGGTCATGTCCTCGATCGGAGCGGCCAGTGCGGCAGCGTGTTCGGCCTCGTTGCGACGCGACTCGATCACCGCAAGGTCACGATCATGCGCAATCTTGCGAACGCGGCTGGTCGCGCCACCGGTACCGGCCGGGATCAGACGTCCGACGATGACGTTTTCCTTCAGGCCGACAAGCAAGTCGCGCTTGCCTTGCACGGCGGCCTCGGTGAGGACGCGCGTGGTTTCCTGGAAGGACGCCGCCGAGATGAACGACCGGGTCTGCAAGCTGGCCTTGGTGATGCCCAACAGTACAGGTTCCCCACTAGCCGCACGTCCACCGCGCGCCATAGCCTTGGCGTTCTCTTCGTCGAACTCCTGCTTGTCGACATGCTCGCCCTTCAGCAGCGTGGTCTCGCCGCTGTCGAGGATCTCGATCTTCTGCAGCATCTGACGAACGATCACTTCAATATGCTTGTCGTTGATCTTCACGCCCTGCAGACGATAGACGTCCTGCACTTCGTCAATCAGGTAGTCGGCCAGTGCTTCGATCCCCATGATCCGCAAGATGTCGTGCGGAGCCGGGTTGCCGTCCATGATGTAGTCACCCTTCTGGACGTAGTCACCTTCCTGAACCGGAATGTGCTTGCCCTTCGGAACCATGTACTCGACCGGCTGAGCCGTTTCGCTTGCAGGCTCGATGGTGATACGGCGCTTGTTCTTGTAGTCCTTGCCAAAACGCACATAGCCGTCGATTTCGGCGATGATCGCGTGATCTTTCGGGCGACGGGCTTCGAACAGTTCTGCCACGCGGGGAAGACCCCCAGTGATGTCCTTGGTCTTGGCACCTTCGCGCGGGATACGCGCCACCACGTCACCGGCCTTGATCTCCTGACCGTCTTCGATCGAGAGGATCGCGTCCACCGACATCTGGTAGCTGACTGGGTTGCCGGCATCATTACGTGCAGGCTCGCCGGTTTCCGGGTTCACCACGATGATCTCAGGCTTCAGATCGTTGCCTTTCGGCGCGGTGCGCCAATCGGTCACGATCTTCTGAGTCATGCCGGTCGCATCGTCAGTGTCTTCGCGCACCGAGATGCCCGAAATCAGATCGACGAACTTCGCAATACCGGCCTTCTCGGCGATGATCGGCAGGGTGTAGGGGTCCCATTCGTAAAGCTTGGCGCCACGCTTGACGGTTGCGCCGTCCTTGACGTGGATCTTCGCGCCATAGCTCACCTTGTGGGCGGCCCGTTCCTGACCGGCTTCGTCGATGATGGCAATCTGCATGTTCCGGCCCATCACGATCAACTCGCGATTGGCGTTCTCAAGCAGCATCGGGTTGCGGAACTCGACACGGCCCTCCTGGCTGGCTTCCTGGAAGGACTGCTGACCACCCTGAGCGATACCGCCGATGTGGAACGTCCGCATCGTCAGCTGGGTGCCCGGCTCGCCAATCGACTGGGCAGCAATGATACCGACCGCTTCACC
Organism: Paracoccaceae bacterium; assembly: GCA_049289975.1. Taxonomy (GTDB): domain Bacteria; phylum Pseudomonadota; class Alphaproteobacteria; order Rhodobacterales; family Rhodobacteraceae; genus TMP-24. The sequence goes on from JBATMT010000073.1 coordinate 11,416, forward strand.
GATGTTGACAAGCGTGCCGCGTGCAAGGTCACGACCATAGCACATGGCGCAGATGCCTTCTTCGCTTTCGCAGGTCAGTGCCGAGCGGATACGGACGGAGGCAACGCCAGCTTGTTCGACCATGTCGGCCTTGCGTTCGTCGATCAACTCGCCTTTGCGCACGATCACTTCGTCGGTGCCCGGAACCAGCACGTCGTCAGCCGAAACCCGGCCAAGGATGCGCTCGCTCAGCGGCGAGACGACTTCACCGTCGTTGACCGCGGCCGAAGCCGTGATCGCATGATCGGTGCCGCAATCGGTCATCCGCACGATGCAGTCCTGGGCCACGTCGACCAGACGACGGGTCAGATAACCCGAGTTCGCCGTCTTGAGCGCCGTATCCGCCAGACCTTTCCGCGCGCCGTGGGTCGAGTTGAAGTACTCGAGCACGGTGAGGCCTTCCTTGAAGTTGGAGATGATCGGCGTTTCGATGATCTCGCCCGACGGCTTGGCCATAAGACCGCGCATACCGCCAAGCTGCTTCATCTGCGCCGGTGAACCCCGCGCCCCGGAGTGCGACATCATGTAGACCGAGTTCGGCTCCTTTTCGGCTCCGTTCTCGTCCATGCGCACTGCAGAGATCTCGCCCATCATCGCGGCTGCAACCGCGTCCGAGCACTTCGACCAGGCATCGACAACCTTGTTGTACTTTTCGCCCTGAGTGATCAGGCCGTCCATGTACTGTTGTTCGAATTCCTTCACCTGATCGCGGACTTCGTTGACGATCGGCCATTTGGTATCCGGGATCAGCATGTCGTCTTTACCAAACGAGATGCCAGCCTTGAACGCCTCACGGAAGCCGAGGCCCATGAT
>JBATMT010000074.1:0-5923 GCA_049289975.1 Paracoccaceae bacterium
CGGTCGGCACCAAGTTTCTGGCCAAGCGCCAACCCGGTCAAGACCGCCGACTTCCACAACAACGCGTTGAGTGTCAGCGAATAAGACCTGCGCACCCGCCGCATTTCGCGCCGGACTTCCGCAGTTATCTCTCTGCCGTCCTCTACCAACCAGCGTTGGTTCCAGTCCCTGTAGGATGCCGCAACGCCACGAGGGTCGCGGACCATCACGATGAACCGCGCTTCGGGGAATGCTTCCACAATGGCGTCAGCAGCAAAGACATGGCGCGGGGTCTTTTCGCCCCAGACCTCAAGCTCGTCCACAGGACCGTCTGGTCCCGCCATCGTCAACATGCAGTAAGCCGCAAAGACGCTGTCAATTCCCGCACCAAGCGCCAGCGACGCTTTGCTCAGCTTCTCCAGAAATCGCTGATCCACGGCACGATCTTCAAGCGTTTCCAACCCATAGATACCGCCATGCAGCCGCGCAAAATGGACCAGCACACTGTCCCGCAAGGCAACCGGGGGAGAGCTGATTTCGTCCTTGGTCAGTCGCGCCCGCATGTCCTCGAAATAATGTGTCTCTGGCGCAATCCGCACACTCGGGTGGCGGTTCAGCACCGTTCGCACCAACTCGGTCCCCGACCGCGACGGCCCAACGATGAAGACACAGTTTTTCACTGGGAGATTGCCCGGGCTCATGCCAGCATTCTCATCACAGAATTGAACCGCTTGCAAAAACGCAATGCGATCCATCAGATAAGCCGCCGGACCGGCAACATACCCGGCGTCTGGCCCCACGAACCACGGAACCGAGCCCAACCATGCCTGATGACAGCGCCGCAACGGTATCTGATAGGCCTGGCCCTGCGGTCTCGATCATTTTTATCAGCTACAACACCGCCGAACTGACCCTCGCCGCGATCCGGAGCGTCGTGGCAACCGTCGCCAGCCCGCATGAAATCATCGTCGTTGACAACGGCTCGTCGGACGGGTCGCCCGACCGTATCACGGCCGAGTTTCCCTCGGTCCAACTGATCCTGCTTGGTCAGAACATCGGCTTCGGCCGCGCCAACAACCTCGCCGCACAGTCCGCGAGCAAAGAATACCTGCTCCTTCTCAACACCGACATCATCGCGCCACCCGCTGCCATAGACACTCTGCTCCGCATCGCACAGAAGCACCTCGCGGCGGGAATATGGGGCGGTCAGACGCATGATCTCTCGGGGCGTCCGAACCCGACCTCGGCCATGCGCCGCATGACGCTGTGGAGCATCTTCTGTCGTGCCATCGGCCTCAGCGCCCTGGCCCCGCGCTCCCGCCTTTTCAACCCCGAACGGGTCCAGCCAGCCCAGACCAGAACCCTGCACGCCGTCGACATTGTAGAGGGCTGTTTCTTTCTCGTGCGCTCTGATCTTTGGTTGCGGCTTGGCGGCTTCGACCCGGCCTTCTTCCTCTATGGAGAAGAGGTAGACTTCTGCCTCAGGGCTGCAAAACAGGGCAACCGTCCGCTGCTCAGCACCACCGCCACGATCACCCACATAGGCGGCGCATCCTCCCAGGGCAGCACGGACCGCACCATTCACCTCCTCAACGCCCGATTGGGAATTGCCGCCCGACATCTGCCGAACTGGCAGCGCCCCATCGGTATCGCACTGCTCCGGTCAGGCGTCTATCTGCGCCGATGGGTCTACACACTGGCCGCCGGGGCAAACCCATCGGCCAGAGCCTCGAAATGGCGCGAAATCGTCGGTCGCCGCAACGAGTGGTGGGACGGATACTGACGCGCCGCAAAGTTATCCATGAAGTCAGTCCCGCTGCCGTCGGTAGAGGCAAAGGGGGTGTTCAAGGACCTCTACGCTCGCATTCGGTCCTTTTGTGATCGTCGCTGGCGACAAGAGCAGCTGAGAACAGATCACGTCCGTCTGCCACCACCCATTTACCTGCTTTGGTCAGTTTCTATCTGAAACGCTGGACTGATAGCTCTTGAGATCAGCCATCATTTCAGGACCCGTCGGCACATTTTCACGGTCGCAGAACTCTGCCCAGACCGCCGCAAATGGCAGATCTTTCGACTCCTCGCTCAGCAACAGCCGTTCGGTAAAATCAAGACGCCCTTCGGCAGCCTTGAGCTGGGCTTGCGGCAGCAGAAGCGCACGCAGCAACGCCTTTTGCATGTTGCGCACACCGATAACCCACGCGGCGGTCCGGCTGATTGTGGCGTCGAAGAAATCAAGCCCGATGTGACTGCGATCAAGGAGGTCCGCGAAGACCAATTCCTGCGCCATTGCCATCAGGTCGTCGTTCAGCAGCACCACGTGATCGCTGTCCCATCGCATGGGCCGGCTGACATGCAAAAGCAGATGGTCGACAGACATGGCCACCGAACTCAGTTTATCGGCGACGCTTTCCGTGGGGTGGAAGTGCCCCATGTCCAGACAAAGCGCAATCTTGCGACGTATTGCATAGCCAAGGTAGAACTCGTGGCTGCCGACGGTCATCGCCTCCACCCCGATCCCGAACAGCTTGGATTCCACGGCGTCAATCAGCTGGGTCTTGGGCAGCGGTTCCGCCAGCATGGCATCAAGCGACGCCTCAAGTCGGCGACGCGCTGCCATGCGATCAACCGGGATATCCTTAGAGCCGTCAGGGACCCAGATATTGTTGACCACGGCGCTGCCAAGCTCTGATCCCATCCGGGCAGCGATGTCACGGCAGCGGCGGCCATGCTCGATCCAGAAGTCGCGGATGCCCGCGTCTGGATGGCTCAGCGTCAGGTTGTCATCCGCTTTTGCATGGGCAAAGAAAGTGGGATTGAAGTCCAGTCCCAGCCCTCGGTCCCTTGCCCAATCGACCCAAGGCACAAAGTGGCGATACTCGATCTCGTCGCGGCCCGGCGTCTCGTCGGTATCAAGGTAGAAGGCATGCAGGTTCAGCCGATGCCGTCCCGGAATCAGAGAATAGGCAAAGTCCAGATCGGCCCGCAATTCATCCGGCGTCCGTGCGCGCCCCGGATGGTTGCCGGTGGCCTGAATGCCACCGCCCGACGATCCGGATTTCTTTTCAAAGCCCCTGACGTCATCGCCCTGCCAACAATGCACCGAGATCGGGATTGTGCGAAGCGTCGCCAACGCGGCATCCGAATCCACTCCCCAATCGGCGAACTGCGCTTTGGCGCTGCTGTAATTGCTCATCGCCTTCTCCCTATCGTGTGAAAGCTTGAACATTGCCGGCGTCGACATTGAGTATGTTTCCGGTCGATTTTGCTGAAAGGTCCGAAGCAAAGAAGAAGGCCCCTTCGGCAATGTCCTCCGGCAGGACGGAGCGCTTCAACATCGACCTCTGGCGATACATCTCCTCCAGCCCGTCCTTGTCGGTCTTGTAGGTTGACGCGCGCTGGTCCAGCCATTCGCCCGACCAGATCTTCGACCCCCGAAGCACGGCATCGGGGTTGACGACGTTGACGCGAATACCCGCTTCTGCTCCCTCAAGCGCAAGACAGCGCGCCAGATGGATTTCAGCAGCCTTGGCGGTGCAATAGGCCGAAGCGTTCGGGCTTGCGGCAAGGCCATTCTTCGAGGCCACGAATATGACGGAACCGCCGACGCCTTGCTTGCGGAAGCATTTGAACGCCTCGCGGCTGACAAGGAAGTATCCGGTCGAGAGGATATCCATGTTCTTGTTCCACAGAGCCAGCGTCGTTTCCTCCACTGGAGCAGAGGAGGCAATGCCCGCGTTTGACACGAGAATATCCAGCCCGCCGAACTCGACGGCCATTTCCTCGTAGGCTGCAATCACCTGCGCTTCTTCGGTGACATTCATCCGGACCGCGCGCACCTGATCGCTGCCAAACACTTTTGCCATGCCCGCTGCCACATCGGCTGCTGCGGTGCCGTCAATGTCGGCCAGCACGACGCACGCGCCGTCCCTGAGGAGCCGCTCGGCCGTAGCCGACCCAATTCCACCCGCGCCACCCGTCACCAGCGCGATGCGACCCGCCAGTGCCTTTGGCTTTGGCATACGTTGCAGCTTGGCTTCCTCAAGCAGCCAGTATTCGATGTCGAAGGCTTCCTGTTCCGGCAATCCCTGATAGGTGCTGACCGCCGATGCCCCACGCATGACGTTTATGGCGTTCACGTAGAACTCACCCGAGATGCGCGCAGTTGCCTTGTCGAGAGCAAAGGTAATCATGCCTACACCCGGCACCAGCCAGACAACCGCATTCGGATCCCGCAGCGCCGGACTGTCGGGGTGCTTGCACCGGTCGTAGTAGGCAGCATAGTCGGCACGATAGTCTTCCGCCGCTTTGCCAAGACCGGCGATCGTGGCGTCCAGATCAGGATTGGCGGGGTCGAAATCGACGACCAGTGGCCGAATCTTCGTGCGCAGGAAATGGTCAGGGCAGGAGGTGCCCAGCGGCGCGAGGCTGTCGAGCATCCGCGACCCGACAAAATCGAGCACCGCGGGCGCATCGTCGAAGTGGCCGACCTTGTACCGATCCTTGGAGATAAGCCCGCGGATCACTGGCATCAGCCGCGCCGCAACCGCGCGACGTTCGTCGGCGGCCAGTGTCGGTCGGGCCGGACCACCGAAAGCGGGCTTGCCTGCCGTCTTTGCGTCCAGCCAGGCAGCGGCCTTGTTGATGATCTCGAGCGTCGTGAGATAGCAGTCCTTCGCATCATCCGCCCAGGTGAACAGCCCGTGGCTCTCCAGTACCGCGCCGCGCATGTTCGGATTTTCGACAGCCAGTTTCTCCAGCCAGAGACCCAGTTCGTAGCCGGGTTTCTTCCAAGGCAGCCAGCCGATTTCATCCCCGAAGATGTCGCGGGTCAGGTCCTTTGAGTTCACCGAAGCTGCGATGGCGATGATCGCATCGGAATGAACGTGATCGACATGCTTGCGCGGCACATAGGCGTGGAGCGGCGTATCTATGCTGGCGGCGCGGGGATTGAGATTGAAGGTACAGTGCGGCAGGTAGCCCACCATCTCGTCCTCGAACTGAACGCCGCGATACTTGCCCTTCAGGGCGCGCAGCTTGTCCATGTAAAGCGTCGAAAACCCATCCATCTTCATCGAGCCGATATCACCGCCCGAGCCCTTGACCCAAAGCACTTCGGTCAGTTCACCGCCAAGCGGGTCCTTTTCCATGACCTTGGCGCTGGTATTGCCGCCGCCGAAATTGGTCACGCGCTTTTCCGAACCAAGCAAGTTTGACCGATAGAGCAGCTTCTCGCTTTCGCTCATCGCGGCTGTGCGGCTGTCATCCCACAGGTTTTGCAGCCGGTCAGCGGCGTTGTTCGTCGTCATGCTATCCTCCTCTGCGCGGGGTCGGGGCCGCACCTCTTGATCGGGGAGCATGCGCGACTGCGGCAGAATGTCAATCATTTTCGATCATGACCAATCATTATGCAGGTGCAGAATTAAGTTCTGCGATTGAAAATGATTGACAATGATCGAATCCAGTGAAAACCTCGCAACAGGGGAGGACGTCATGCACGAAAGTGAACGGCACAGGATCATTCTATCTGCAGTGCAGGAGCGGCCCGTCATCACGGTGCCCGATCTGTGCCAGTTGACGGGTGCGTCCGAAGCAACGATCCGCCGTGATATCGCGCAGTTGCACATGTCCAAGAAGCTGCGCCGCGTCCGTGGCGGGGCCGAAGCCATCGCGCCACCAAGCTTTGTTGGCATCAATGCCCGACCCTTCTCGGTGCAAGAATCCATCCACGCCGTCGAAAAGCGCGCCATTGCCCGTGCGGCGGTAGACCTGTGCGACGACGGCGACGCGATCATCATCAATGGTGGTACGACGACATTCCAGATGGTGCATCCCCTGACCGCCAAGCGCTGTCAGGTGTTCACCAACAGCTTCCCGATCGCCGAACACCTGCTCAAGCACTCGAAGAACACCGTCCTTCTTCCGGCGGGCGCGATCTACCGGGAAC
>JBATMT010000075.1:0-3546 GCA_049289975.1 Paracoccaceae bacterium
CAAATGGAATACGTTTGGAATGCCTTTGGAATACGTCCGGAATACCTGCGGAATACCCGGCACCTGCCACCAAGCGCCGCTTGCCGCACCGCCCCCCATCCGCTACACCCCCAGCCGTAAAAGACGAAGGCAAGCGACATGTCCAAGGATAAAGCCCCCCGCAGGCCGCGTGCGGAAACGCCGAAGGGCTTCCGCGATTATTTCGGTGCGGAAGTGACCGAGCGCAAGGCGATGCTCGACACGATTGCCGAGGTTTATCATCGCTATGGCTTTGATCCGCTTGAAACTTCTGCCGTCGAGACGGTCGAGGCTCTGGGCAAGTTCCTGCCCGATGTGGACCGTCCGAACGAGGGAGTTTTCGCCTGGCAAGACGAGGACGAGGACTGGCTCGCGCTGCGCTATGACCTGACCGCGCCGCTGGCCCGCGTCGCCGCGCAGTTCCGCAACGACTTGCCGTCGCCGTATCGCCGCTATGCTATGGGTCCGGTCTGGCGCAACGAGAAACCGGGGCCGGGGCGGTTTCGTCAATTTTATCAATGCGATGCCGACACCGTAGGCACCGGATCGGTCGCGGCAGATGCCGAGATTTGTGCGATGCTGTCGGACGCGCTGGAAGCCACAGGCATCCCGCGTGGCGACTATGTCGTGAAGGTCAACAACCGCAAGGTCCTGAACGGCGTGATGGAAGTCGCAGGCGTGCTCGACCCGTCCGACCCCGAGAAATTCGCCCACGAGCGCGGCATCGTTCTGCGCGCCATCGACAAGATCGACCGCCTTGGTCCAGAGGGTGTCCGCGCCCTTCTGGGCGAGGGTCGCAAGGACGAAAGCGGTGACTTCACCAAGGGGGCGGGGCTGTCTGCCGAGCAGGCCGAGGTGGTGATGGGCTTCACCACCGCCCGCCGCGACACTGGTGCTGCAACGGTGGTCAGGCTGCGCGAGTTGGTCGGCTCGTCCACCATAGGTGCCGAGGGCGTTCAAGAGCTTGAAACCATTGCGGACCTTCTTGCAGCGCAGGGCTACGGCGGCGACCGCATCATCCTTGATCCCGGCGTCGTGCGGGGCCTTGGCTATTACACCGGCCCGGTGTTCGAAGCTGAGTTGACCTTTGAAATCCTTGACGAAAAGGGCCGCAAGCGCCAGTTCGGCTCGGTCGCGGGCGGCGGGCGCTATGACGATCTGGTCAAGCGATTCACCGGCCAGTCGGTGCCTGCAACCGGCATCTCGATCGGCGTCGACCGTCTGCTTGCGGCGCTGCGCGCCAAGGGGCGGGGGCAGGCCGATATGCGGGGTCCGGTTGTTGTTACCGTGATGGATCGCGACCGTATGGCCGACTATCAGGCGATGGCGGGCGAGTTGCGGCGGGCGGGTATTCGGGCGGAAGTCTACCTCGGCAACCCCAAAAATTTCGGCAATCAGTTGAAATACGCCGACAAGCGCCAGTCGCCGGTCGCTGTCATCCAAGGCACCGACGAGGCCGCTCGTGGTGTCGTGCAACTGAAGGACCTCGCGCTTGGCGCGAAGATCGCGGCGGATGCGTCGGTCGAGGAATGGAAGTCGCAACCCGCCCAGTCCGAAGTCGCCCGCACCGATCTGGTCGCGGCGGTCAAACGGCTTCTGGGGCAGGGCTGATGGCCGAGCGGGCCGAAGCGCGCGCGGTCGCCGAGAGGCTCTACGCCGCCTTCCTTGCCGAGGGCGCGCTTCCGGTCGAGGCCGATATCCTTCAGCCCGCCGAGGTACTTCTGGACCTTTACGGCGAGGATATCCGCGCCCGAGCCTATGTGACCTCGGACCCGCTGAAGGGCGAGATGATGCTGCGCCCCGACTTCACCGTGCCGGTCGTGCAGATGCATATGGCGCATGGGGCCGAGCCTGCTCGCTATGCCTATTCGGGCGAGGTCTTCCGCAAGCAAGAACATCTGACGGCGCGTAAATCCGAATACTTTCAGGTGGGTTACGAGGTGTTCGAGCGTTTGAACCCGTCCGCCGCCGATGCCGAGGTGTTTGCGCTTTTTGCCAACCTTCTTGCGCCTCTGAACCTGCGCGCCGCGACGGGCGACATTGGTATCCTGCGCGCTGCCGTGCGGGGCTTGCGTACGCTTGACAGCCGCAAGGCGGCGCTTCTGCGCCATGTCTGGCGGCCGCGCCGCTTCACCCAGCTTCTTGACCGCTTCGGTGGCCGCGCGCCGGTTCCCGAAAGCCGCGCGGCTCTGCTCAAGTCGCTGGACAGTGGTGAGATTTTGGAATCAGCGCCGATGGTTGGGATGCGGTCCGAGGAGGAGATTGCGGTCCGCATTTCGGCGCTGCGAGAAGATGCTGCCGCGCCGCCGATCTCTGGCGAAGAGGTGGCTTTCCTTGAAGACCTGCTGAACCTGTCGGCCAAGTCGCCGTCAGCTCTCGCGCATCTGCGCGAACTGGCGCGCGCCATGCCATCAGTTACGGCTGCCGCTGACCGGATGGAGGCGCGGCTTGATGCCTTGGCGGCGCGTGGTGTGGATGTGACCGTTCTCGACTTCGAGGCGAGCCACGGGCGCACCACGCTGGAATACTACGACGGCTTCGTCTTTTCGTTCCACGCGGCCAATACTGATCTGCCGCCGGTGGCGTCGGGCGGGCGCTATGACGCAATGACCGAGGTGCTGGGACAGGGCCGGTCGATTCCGGCGGTCGGTGGTGTCATCCGGCCGGGTCTGGTTGCCGATCTGGGGGGGCTCGCATGACACTGAAGCTTGGTGTGCCGTCCAAGGGCCGTTTGATGGATCAGTGCTTTGACTGGTTCGGGACGCGTGGCGTCACGCTGCGCCGCACCGGGTCCGATCGGGAATATGCCGGGGCGGTCGAGGGGGCCGATGGGGTGGAACTGGTGCTGCTGTCCGCCGGAGAGATCCCGCGCGAACTGGCGGCGGGGCGCATCCATCTTGGAGTGACCGGCTCTGACCTGATCCGCGACAAGCTGGCCGACTGGGACAGGCAGGTGGCAGAGCTGGCGCCGCTGGGTTTCGGCCATGCCGATCTGGTGGTTGCGGTGCCTGCGGCCTGGATCGACGTGGCAAACCTTGACGACCTTGACGCGGTGTCTGCCGCGTTCCGGCGCACGCATGGGTTCCGGCTGAGGATCGCTACAAAGTATCACCGGCTGGTGCGGGATTTCCTGACGCTGCACGGGGTTGCGGACTATCAGCTGGTCGACAGTCAGGGTGCGACGGAAGGCACGGTCAAGAACCTGACGGCGGAAGCGATTGCCGACATCACCTCGTCAGGCGAGACTTTGCGGGCCAATCACCTGAAGATCCTCGATGACGGGCTGATCCATCAAAGTCAGGCGACGCTGTACGCTGCGCGCTCTGCCGATTGGGAAAACGGCTCTGGCGGCGCACTTGCTGCGCTTGCCCGGCGACTTGGGTTGCCAGTCCCGGCTCTCTGATCATTTTCTGCTTGGAAGTATCCCGGGGGAGTCCCGGACCCGGTCCGGGACGGGGGCAGCGCCCCCTATGCCGTCACAGCTTTCGCCGGGCGGCTGGCGATGGCCACCCCGGCTGCGGCCAGCAC
>JBATMT010000076.1:0-3884 GCA_049289975.1 Paracoccaceae bacterium
ATTGGCAGCCCGATATCGTCGTTGAGCGTTATCTTGGCTATGACCCGCCGGTATCAATTCGAGGCGTGGGCGTAGTGATCTTTCTGATCTTCACCGTTTCGGTGGGCTGGATCGCCAAAGGGCTGATCGGGCGGTCGCTTCTGGCATGGGGCGAACAGCTTGTCGGGAGAATGCCGCTGGTGCGCTCCATTTACAACGGGCTGAAGCAAATTGCGGAGTCGGTCTTTACTCAAGGCGACGCAAAGTTCGACCGGGCGTGCTTGGTGGAATATCCACGCCGGGGCATGTGGGCAGTGGGTTTCGTCTCGACCGCGGCAAAGGGCGAACTGGCCGAGAAAATTCCCGCCGACGATGAGGTTTTGACGATCTTCCTTGCAACGAACCTGCTGCCGCCCGCGGGCTTCTTGCTTTATGTGCCACGCAAAGACGTAATTATGCTTGAGCGCATTGGGGTCGAAGATGCGGCCAAGCTGATCATTTCGGCAGGGCTGGTCTATCCGCCGGAAAGGGCGGTCGTGGCGGATGTCTCAAAGGCAATAAGGCTTCAGGAATAGATACCGGCGAGGTCTATGCTGTTGACCTTGCCGATCTTGTCGGAATGTTCGCGCAAAAAGCGTGAGGCTGCGTTGCGGCCAGCGGCCTTCAAATCGTGGATCAGACCGGTCGTCGGCATCATCTTGGTCTCGGCCGAAAGGTTGTTCATCAGCTTGTCGTCCGAGATCATGTGGACCTTGACTTCTTTCATCGTGCCCGGTGGCAACTTGTTGTCGGCGATCAGGCGGCGGACGAAGTTGACGGCGCGCAGTTCGCTGAGGAGCGAACTGTTGAAGCTGATCTCGTTGATGCGGTTCAGAATCTCGCTTGCCGAGCGTGGCATGGTTTCACGAACGATGGGGTTGATGTTCACGATAACGATATCGTCGGGCAACGCCCTGTCATAGAGCGGAAAGAGCGCGGGGTTGCCGGAATAGCCACCATCCCAGTAGCCCTCCAGCCTACCGGTTGCAGGGTCCATGATCTCGACTGTACGGAAGACGTTGGGCAGGCAAGCCGAGGCCATCAGCGCATCGACCGTAATCTCCTTGGCGGAAAAAACCCTGATCTTGCCAGTACGGACGCTGGTGGCCGAGACGAACAGAGCCGGACCCTTGGGCGAACATATATGGTCGAAATGTAAGGTCTCGGTGATCTTGCGCAACGGGTCGCTGTAGAAAGGCCCGTAGTCATAGGGGCTGAACAAATGCGACATGCCGTCAAGCGCCGCATAGGGCGTGAAGGCGCGCATGGTCCGCAGCATCAGGTCGGGCCAAAAGCTGGTGATCCAGTGGCCGACATTTAGGTCGTCGGCTCCGTCTATCTCGCCCCAGAACCAGTCGAGGTTCTCGCGCGCAGCTTCGCGTCCGCCTCGGGCGAAGCCGGCCTTGAGGGCAGCGCCGTTAAGAGCGCCTGCCGAAGTACCGGAAATGCCCGCGATCTCGATCTCGTCTTCTTCCAGAAGGCGATCCAGTGCACCCCAGGTGAAGGCGCCATGAGCGCCTCCACCTTGCAGCGCAAGGTTGATTTTCAACCGTCTCACAGTGCGGTCCAGCCACCGTCAACGCTGATGGTGGTGCCAGTCACCTGATCGGCATAGGGCGAACAGAGGTAAACGACCGTGCCGCCGATCTGCTCGACAGTAGCGAACTGCTTGGAGGGCTGACGGTCAAGAAGGACCTCGCGGATCACCGTTTCGCGGTCCATGTTGTGAACCTTCATCTGGTCGGGAATCTGCGCCTCAACCAGCGGGGTCAGAACGTAACCGGGGCAGATGGCATTGCAGGTGATCCCTTGCCCTGCAGTCTCAAGGCCAACGGTCTTAGTCATACCCACAAGGCCGTGTTTGGCGGAGACATAGGCCGACTTGAAGGGCGAGGCAGTGAGGCCATGGGCCGAGGCAATGTTGACCACGCGACCCCAGCCCTTTGCGCGCATGCCCGGCAGGGCGGCGGCGGTAGTGTGGAAGGCCGAAGTCAGGTTGACGGCGATGATTGCATCCCATTTTTCGACGGGAAAGGTTTCGATCGGGGCGACATGCTGGATGCCTGCATTGTTGACGAGAATGTCACAAGCGCCCGCTTGGGCAATCAGCGCCCGGCACTCTGAGCCTTGCGACATGTCGGCTTTGATGTAGCGGGCGTTCACGCCATATTTCTTTCCAATCTCGGATGCCAGATCGTGATCTTCCGCCCTGTCGGTGAAAGAGTTCAGAATGACGTCAGCGCCGCTTTTCGCCAGCTCCTCTGCCACGCCAAGTCCGATGCCGGAATTTGAGCCGGTGATGATTGCGGTTTTACCTTTGAGGGTCATGATCCGTCCCGAACTGGTTGCACTGGCAGCGAGAATAGATGCTGCAACTGCAAAGGGCGAGAGCCATCGCACGATTTTGAACGGTCGATTTGCACAGCGTCGTGATGAGGTCACCGCTCATGCAGCTGTGAGAGGAGAACAACAAAAAAAACGCCCGCACGAAGCGGGCGTTCAGTTATTGAGGCAGGTTTCATACAGGCAAGAAACCTATCGAGCAGTGCTCCATTTATACGCGGTTCAGCGGCCTTGTCCAAGCTAAAAGTTTGAAATGGCTAGGAAGCCTCGTTACGGTCTGCGCAAGATCAGGACGAACGGAGTAGGCACGACAATGGGTCACGGGTTCATCAATCATTGGGCGCGCGCGGCGGTAATTGCGTTGGGTGTAGTGAGTGCAGGCGCGGCCGCTGCGGCGCCGAGCCACGGCATAGCTATGTATGGGGAACCCGCCCTTCCACCTGATTTTGTGGCCCTGCCCTACGCCAATCCAAATGCACCCAAGGGCGGACAGCTTGTTCAAGGGCAAGCGGGGACATTCGATTCCCTCAACCCATTCATTTTAAAAGGGACTGCCGCCGTAGGCATCAGCGCACACACCGTGGAAACACTGTTGGCGCGATCCATAGATGAACCGTTCACGCTTTACGGTCTGTTGGCCGAATCGGTTGACACTCCCGCCGACCGTTCCTGGGTGGAATTCACCCTTCGGCCCGAGGCGAGATTTTCGGACGGGAGCCCTGTTACAGTCGCGGATGTGATCTGGAGTTTCGAGACAGTCGGCACTAAGGGTCACCCCCGCTATCAGACGGCGTGGGCAAAAGTTGCCAGGATGGAGCAGACCGGTGAGCGTTCGGTCCGCATCACATTCAACACCCCTGACCGTGAATTGCCGTTGCTGATGGGGCTGAGGCCGATTCTGAAAAGAGCACAATGGGCCGGCAAGGCATTCGACGAAAGCTCGCTCGACGTGCCGATCGGGTCAGGGCCTTATGTCGTCGATAAGGTCGATCCGGGCAAGTCGATCAGCTATAGGCGCAACCCGGATTACTGGGGCAAAGACTTGCCGATTAACCGTGGTCTCAACAACTTTGACGAGATCTGGTACGACTATTTCGGCGACCCCAGCGTGATCTTTCAGGCGTTCACTGCGGGTGATATTATGTCGTTCCGCGAAACCAATGCTGGAAAGTGGCTAAGCTCCTATAACTTTCCAGCTGTGGCGTCAGGCGACATTATAAAAGAGGAAATCCCGCACAAACGCCCGTCCGGAATTGCTGGCTTGGTAATGAACACGCGTAACCCTATCTTCGCAGATTGGCGGGTGCGCGAAGCGATGATCCTTGCCTTCAACTTCGAGTTCATCAACCAAACGCTGAACGGCGGGACCGAGCCGCGCATCACTTCTTACTTCTCGAATTCGTTTCTTGGCATGGATCATGGGCCGGCCAGCGGGAAGGTCGCAGAGTTATTGCAACCTTTCGCAGCCGACCTGACGCCCGGCACGATGGAGGGTTATGACCTGCCTGTGAGCAGCTTGGAAA
>JBATMT010000077.1:0-5701 GCA_049289975.1 Paracoccaceae bacterium
TATTTGGCAGCACTGTACCCTTCAAGTAGGCAGGCAGCGCCGCCAGACTTTCGGGACCGCGAAGAGCAGGTGCACCTACAGTCAGCAAATTCCCGTCAGTCGTGCAGTCAATTGTAGGCTTTCCGGAGGCCATCAGATCGACGAGATAAACGGCGAGCCTTTCGTCAATGGGACCATTGCCTGCCACAACGGCAACGTCGTACTGCCTAAGCACTGCGGCTGCTGAAATGTCTTCCAATCGGTAGACCATGTAATGACTATGGAAAGTCGGCACGGGCACTTCGGGGGCTGGGCCTTTGACCAAGACTGAAAGTCGAAGTGCGGGGCCGACCGCCAACATTTCAAGGGCGGAAAGTATCTCGGTTGATTGCAGCATCGCGGCATCGAGAAAGACGCAAAGTCGGGTTGAACCATCTGTTGATGGGGGTAGTGCTTCCGCCAGCGCCACCTGCGGCGAAAGCGCCTGTGGTGCCAAGGGAGCGCGCTGACTATCAAAAAGGTTGATAACCTGTGGCTCTCGCCCCGCGGCAAAAGCAATCTTCGAGCGCGCCACTATGAGATCCTGCCGCTCGGCAAAAAAACCGATTGCAAACAGCCGCGTCGAGGCATTGAGGCGCAATGATCTCAGACGAACCAAAACTTCCTCGGACAGCCGATGCGCACCGATTATCAGTACTTCGGATTGCTCCAAGTCCGTCACCTCGGCCAGAAACCGTGAGGCTTCGTATTTAAGATTGCGTGACAGACCATCAGGCATGGTTCGATCGTCGATAACGGTACGATATCCACGACGGTGAAGCTGATCCGCGAACAGAACTTTTGCCTCGAATGCTTCAAGAGAAAGTTCCCCGGCTTCGACAAGAATCATTTTAGGCCTCCCGGCAGATTCCTGACGACATCGTCGAACAGCTTTCCAAAGGCACTGGGTGAAAACCGTTCAAGGCACTTTTGCGCCTTTTGGACCTGAGATCGGTAGGTGACTGGCTTCGCGATGAAATTGGCTATGATGTGATCAACCTCTGCAGGTTCTGCTGGAATGATTGCATCTGGTAACATGGCAGCCGTCCGCTTGTCGGAGATAACCACTTTGCCAGCAGAAACAGCTTCCGCCAGGACGCGCCCAAAGCTTTCCGACCAGGTAGGCGCAGTAAAGTAGACCATGAAGTCGATCATCTCGAAAAAACGATCGACGGGCAGACGGTTGAACTCATAGAGCTGCCAGTGTGGCCTGTGCGTTTTTGCTGCAATCAGGCCATCAGCGCCCAGAATGACATTTGCTTCGCTGGTAGATGGAAAGCAGAGATCAAGGTCGGCAAGAGCGGGAAACTTCTCGGCCCCAGGCCGTGAAAGTCTGCCACGCCTATCACGTGGTGTTTTCACTGGCTCGCTAAGGTCTCGGTCGCAAATGTTGAACCAATCATTTTGCAGGACCTGCCAATCTTTACGACAGTCGGACCCATCAAGCCATGTGGCTACGACGTCTCGATTATATGGCGAAACAGGAGCAAGCCGCCTGCGAAGGGCGAGGCTGTTGTCTCCTATCAGTTTGAGAGAATGAGCTACGTCGAAAGACTCGCTGCCGGTAGGGCGAAGGAAGTTCTCGTGGGTGACCACGATCAGTTCACGCGCGACGATACGGGTACAAAACACCTTATCGAATTTCAGGAACGACGGATTATGTAACACGACGAGATCACCGCCGACTGACTTACTGTTCCACTCGAAGTTTAGTCTCAGGCTTGCAATGGCTTCTTCCAGTTGCCAAGAAATTGATCTGCCAGAAAACATCTGACTTTCGACAGCGTGCAATCTGGGTCGGATGCCCATTTGGCTCAGTACGCACAGTTCGGCCGCAATGGCCGCAGACGTGCCACCCTGAAATCTGGGGTCAAGCAGGTAGCTAACTGTGATGCGATCGTTGCCTTCCATGGTCGGGCATGTGTTTGAATGGGGCTGGATCAATAAATTGTCGCAGGTGTGCCAACCTGCTCTGCCTTTGCCCCGGGCAATCTCGTGGCATCAAAGCAGTTAAGGTCGCCTGTGCGCGTGCATAGCAAGAACTTGCGCAGTTCGACGGACAATGGATCATTGCCCTCGGTCACTTCGATGTTTTCGCTAAGGTAATTTCCGAGTGCGTCCGAGTCCTTCTGCATTACCAGACGCTCAATCTCCTTCAATTGGTCGAGCGTGTATTCTGCCATTAGTCTGCTTGCCCCCCCGATCATCAGAAGGGCCGTCGCAAGTGCAATAAGTCTTTGATTGGGCATACTAATCTCTCAATCGTTAATATATGTCAGTTTGGGCCAACGGCTTGGGTTCCTGACCGATCACGGGTACTGTGGGCAGCAGCCTTATTCCATGTTCTTCTTGGCCCATGCTAGTTCAACTGCGACAAGATGCGATCTCGAAGAATTTGCATCTGAACGTCTTCGGGCATGGGCGCCAATGCCGGTTTCGCGGGAGTTGCCTGCTTGACCTTTTTGCTGGTCTTAACCGGAGCAGCAGCGGACGTTTCCGCCACCGACTCCATCCCTGCCAGCCAGATTTCAATGTGACCGTCTGGCGGTGGGGAGGCCTGACCTGTGAAGTCGCGTGCCGTGGCTCCCAGTGTCTTGGCCAAAGACTCTGCCGCAACCTCATCATCAGAATGGTAAAACCGCACATGTGTCTTTTTCACCGTGAACGACACGGGCGCAGTTTCTGCAATCTTGTACCCTGCCGCGCCAATCTCGGTAGCCAGCGCTTTTGAGTCGAGCTTCGTACCCGATGTTGGCACAAAGATATGAACGCTGATGCCCTGGACAATTGCAGCGTTAGGCAGAGGCTGAGCGGGAAGTGCTTGATCTGCAGGTGTTGCGACGGCCAGTTTTAGGGGTGCGTCACTGCTTAGGACAGTTTGTGGCCCATCATTGATCGTCGGAAAATCAACTCCGCCAGCATCGGGTGCTATTAATACTGTGGCCGGTGCGTCGTCTGCAGCTATCGGCATTGGCGCCGGATCATCCGGGACCATGGGTGCGCCTTCAGGCGCAACGCTGGAGCCCGCCAGCACCGGCACAACAAGGCGTGTCAGCTGATCGTTGGCTGCGGCAATCTGAACGGGACTATCCAGAGTTGGGGTTGCAGGCTCAGTCATTGCTGCAGCCGCCGTAGTGGATGAAGGAGCGGTGTCGAAGGTTGGGGCCGTTGCGACCGCTTGGACAATTGGCGTCGGCTGCGCTGGTGCCTGCTGGCCGAACTGGCCATATGACCATGCGAGCGCCGCACCTAAGCTAACCCCAAGACCAAATCCGAACATGGTCCGTACGATTGGAAATCCTGTGGCGGCTTTGGGCGCCGCAACAGGCGCCACTTCGGCAGCGGTTATGGCCCGAGGGGCGAGAACTGCGTCGCTCAAGGGCAAAGCCAATCCGGCGGGGCCATCGAACGGCCCCTTCAGGCGAGGACCGTTCTTGGCGGCAGGACGAGGTGAAACTCGTGGTGCAGCCGGCTTGTCCGGCTGTGTATAGTCGGCGCGCTCCCACGGCTTCGTGAGTCCGCTGAGTTCTTTTTCAGGATCACGACCGCTTTCGGCCAACGCTTTCTCACGCCTGATGCGGGCCAGTTCCAGCCTTTGCTGAAACGAGCCTGCTTTCAGCAGTGCCTCCAGATCAGGAGACTCCTCGCCAACCGGCGGCGCGGTGTGTTTCACCGCTTTATCCATAACCCACCCTCGCTATCGTTCCCGGCCCATGCCGGAAAGCCCCCAAACGACAGCGTCCATATACTTCCTGTGCAGACGGCAGCCAAACACAGGCTCGAATCTCAACCGTAATTGTGCGATTTTACCTGACTTTTGCCAACCTGCACATACCCCACGCAAAAGGTCGCAGGCTGTGCAGTCTGGCCTAGATATTGGCCGGTGAGGCATTCAGAAGTCAGTCCAGCGTCTTCCGGAACCGCAACAATGCCAATATCGCGAAAAGAATAGCAAAAAGGGCTAGCACAGCCAAAGGTTGTGCAACCGCCGTATGGCTGGCGCCTTTCAGCATCACTGCCCGGATCAACCTGAGGAAATGGGTCAGCGGCAGAACTTCGCCGATGGCCTGTGCCCAACCCGGCATTCCGCGAAAGGGGAACATGAAACCAGAGAGAAGAATCGAAGGCAGGAAGTAGAAGAAGGTCAGTTGCATCGCCTGCATCTGCGTCCGTGCTACAGTCGAGATGAGGTAGCCAAGGATAACCAACGCCATCACGAAGATGAATATACCGCCCAAAAGCAGAGCGGCGCTGCCCATGAAGGGAACACCAAACAGAATCCGCGCCGCTGCCAGTACGACCGCCACCTGGGTGGCGCCCACAAGAAAGTAGGGGAGTATTTTGCCGAGCATGATCTCGATGGGTGTCACCGGCATCGAGAGCAAGTTCTCCATTGTGCCGCGTTCGCTTTCGCGGGTCAGCGCCATTGACGTCATCATCACCATCGTCATCTGCAGAATTACACCCAGCAGACCCGGAACAATATTGTATTGGGTCACACCTTCCGGATTGTAGCGGCGATGGACCACGACACTCAGCCTTGATGTCGCTGCCGCTTCTGCCTGAGCCTCGGCTCCGGTCTCTCGCAACAACGCGTCTGCGGCTACTGTGCCCAATGTTGATATTGCGCCCGATGCAACTGCAGGGTCGGTTGCGTCTGCCTCAATTAGGATTTGTGGATTGTCCCCGCGCATTACGCGCCGTCCGAAGTCTGACGGCACGGTGACGACAAAGCTGACGTCGCCGCGTGATATCAGAAACTCAGCTTCGGCCGCCGAAGCATGGGGCGCCACAAAGCGATAATAACCGGTCAGTTCGAGTGCTGAGACGATGGCGCGCGTGAATCGGTCTTCCGTCGGAGCGACAAGGGCAGCAGGTAGACACTTGGGATCATTGTTGATCGCAAAGCCAAACAAGAGAAGTTGCATCAGCGGAACGCCCAGCATCATCGCGAAAGTCACACGATCCCGACGCATCTGAATGACTTCTTTGTTGATCAGCGTACGGATGCGGCCGAATGAAAAGAGGCGGGTCATCGCATGTTGTCCTCTGCTTGACCCATCAGTTGAATGAACACATCTTCAAGGCTGGTCTCTGCAGGGTGAACCACCGTCCCGGTAGCCTTTGCTGCTTCCGTAACTGTTTCCAGCAAGCGTTCGGCGTTGCGACCGATGACATGCAGGCTGTTTCCGTACGGGGCGACCTGTTCGACACCCGGTTGCCCCCTGAGCCGCCTTGCGGCCTCCGCTGTGCCTGCGCCTTCGAGAACAAAGGTCGTCAAACCGGCTCCTCGCACTACCTCCTCGACAGTGCCGCGCGCGACAAGCTTACCATAAGCGATGTAGTTGATCCTATGGCACCTTTCGGCTTCATCCATGTAGTGCGTCGAGACCAGCACGGTCAGCCCGTCAGCTGCCAGTCGGTGGATTTCGTCCCAGAACTCACGTCGCGCCTTTGGGTCGACCCCGGCGGTCGGCTCATCAAGCATCAACAGTTCGGGGCGATGCATGATGCAGGCCGCCAGCGCCAGCCGCTGCTTCCAGCCGCCGGAAAGTGACCCCGCCAGCTGTGTCCGTCGGGAAGCCAGGCCAAGATCTTCCAGTGTGTCGGCGACATGCTTTCGAGCGGGCTCTAGCTGATACAGACCCGCAACAAAATTCAGGTTCTCCTCGATTGTCAGATC
>JBATMT010000078.1:0-2678 GCA_049289975.1 Paracoccaceae bacterium
GATTCGAACTCACGACCCTAACCTTGGCAAGGTTATGCTCTACCCCTGAGCTACGCCCGCGTCCTTGGGTGGTGGGGATGTATAAATTCCGCCCGCTGGCCGCAAGAGGAAAAACGCGGATCGGCACCAGATTCTTCGATCCGGTGCCGACTGATCCTGGGTCAGGTAATCTCGATCAGGAGGTCCTTGGCGTCGATCTGGGCGCCGGGTGTGACATGGACGGCCCCGATAACGCCATTGCGTTCGGCATGGATGCCGGTTTCCATCTTCATCGCTTCGATGGTCAGGAGAAGGTCCCCCGCGCTGACCTTTTGGCCGGCTTGCACCGAGACGGATGCAACGACACCCGGCATCGGCGCGCCGATATGGGCGGGGTTGCCCTCCTGCGCCTTGGGGCGGCTTGCCGTCTTGGCCTTGACCGCGCGGTTCGGGACGCGGATGACACGCGGCTGGCCGTTCAGTTCGTAGAAGACCTTGACCTCGCCAGTCTCGTCGGTTTCCCCCACGGCTTGCAGTCGGATTTCCAGCGTCTTGCCGGGGTCGATTTCAACGGAAATCTCTTCGCCCGGCTGCATGCCATAGAAGAAGGTGGGTGTTGGCAGGGTGCGAACCGGGCCGTAGTGGCGGTGGCGGCCCATGTAGTCGAGGAAGACCTTGGGATACATGAGGTAACCGTTCAGGTCTTCGTCATCGACGGGCAATCCCTCCAGTTCGTTCGACACCTTGGTGCGGACCGTCTCCAGATCCACGGGGGCCATGTGCTTACCGGGCCGTTCTGTTGAGGCTCTTTCGCCCTTGAGCACTTTTTTGACGATACCGGCGGGCCAGCCGCCCGGAGGTTGGCCGAGGTTGCCTTTCAGCATGTCAGCGACCGAGTCGGGGAAGGCGACGTCGACTGCCGGGTCTTCGACCTGGGCGCGGGTGAGGCCCTGCGCGACCATCATCAGCGCCATGTCGCCCACGACCTTCGACGACGGCGTCACCTTGACGATGTCGCCGAACATCTGGTTGGCATCGGCATAGGCCTGTGCGACCTCGTGCCAGCGTTCTTCGAGACCGAGTGAGCGGGCCTGTGCCTTGAGATTGGTGAACTGACCGCCGGGCATCTCGTGGAGGTATACCTCGGATGCCGGGGCTTCGAGGCCGGACTCGAAGGCACGGTACTGGTGGCGTACGGCCTCCCAGTAGTTGGAGATTTCGCGGATCGACCTGATGTCGAGGCCGGTGTCGCGATCGGTATGGGAGAGCGCTTCGACGATCGAGCCAAGGCAGGGCTGCGAGGTGCCGCCCGAAAAGGCGTCCATCGCTGCGTCGACGGCATCGACGCCAGCATCGGCGGCGGCAAGAATAGTTGCCCCGGCGATTCCCGACGTATCGTGGGTGTGGAAGTGGATCGGAAGGCCGACCTCTTCTTTCAGCGACTTGATCAGCACGCGGGCGGCGGCGGGCTTCAGGAGCCCGGCCATATCCTTGAGGCCAAGCACATGCGCGCCCGCGGCCTTCAAATCCTTGCCCATCTGAACGTAGTACTTCAGGTCATACTTTGCTCTGTCGGGGTTCAGGATGTCGCCGGTGTAGCAGATGGCGGCCTCACAGACGCGGTTCTGTTCGACAACCGCATCCATCGCCACGCGCATGTTCTCGACCCAGTTGAGCGAATCGAACACGCGGAACACGTCAATGCCGGTGGCGGCGGCCTGTCTGACAAATGCCTGAACGACGTTGTCGGGATAGTTCGTGTAGCCCACGCCGTTCGATGCGCGCAGCAGCATCTGCGTCATCAGGTTGGGCATGGCCTTGCGCAGGTCGCGCAGTCGCTGCCAGGGGCATTCCTGCAAGAAGCGATATGCCACGTCGAACGTGGCGCCGCCCCAGCATTCGACCGAGAAGAGTTGCGGCAGGTTGGCGGCATACGTGGGCGCCACCTTGATCATGTCGATTGAGCGCATGCGCGTCGCCAGCAGGGACTGGTGGCCATCGCGCATGGTGGTATCGGTCAAAAGGAGTTTCTTCTGCGACGCCATCCAGTCAGCTACGGCCTGCGGACCTTTTTCGAGCAGCAGATCACGCGTGCCGGGCAGGGGAGCTTTTGCAGGCTTGGGGATGCGGGGCTTGCGCGCCTCGGCCGGGGGTTTGGGGCGACCAGCAGTTTCGGGGTGACCGTTCACGGTAATGTCCGAGATGTAGATCAAGATCTTCGTCGCCCGGTCACGGCGCTTCTTGAATGCAAACAGTTCGGGTGTGGTGTCGATGAACTTGGTGGTGCATTGGTTCGACAGGAACGTCGGGTGCTTTAGCAGGTTCTCGACAAAGGCGATGTTGGTGGCCACGCCACGAATCCGGTATTCGGACAGAGCGCGGCGCATACGGACGATGGCCTTGTCGGGGGTCTGTGCCCAGGCGGTGATCTTGACCAGAAGCGAATCGTAGAAGCGGGTGATGACCGCGCCGGAATAGGCGGTGCCGCCGTCGAGGCGGATACCCGCGCCGGTAGCTTCGCGATAGGCAGTGATGCGGCCATAGTCGGGGATGAAGTTATTCAACGGGTCTTCGGTGGTGATCCGGCACTGAAGCGCATGGCCATTGAGCCGCACTTCCTCTTGTGAGGCGACCCCGGTCGCTTCTGCCAGCGTCTTGCCTTCGGCGATCTTGATCTGGGCCTGCACGATGTCGATGCC
>JBATMT010000079.1:0-5864 GCA_049289975.1 Paracoccaceae bacterium
GGACAACGCCTGCGGGGGAGGCAACTCCGGCGGCGGCACCAGAACCGGTGAAGCCAAAGCCGTTTGAACCGAAATTCGTGAAGGTGACCCCGCGCGCCGGGTCTGGGACAACCGATACCGCAACAACCGAGTCCCAATTGACACCCTCTGGCGAGGAGCCGGTTCGGATCACGACGATGCCTGGGACAAAAGCGGAAAGCCTGCCGACCATCAGCAGTGACGAGACGACTCTGGTCACGGTGCCGAACAGCGAGACCCAGGGCGTGAGTCTGATCACGGTTCCCAATCCGGCCGCTGAAAGTGCTGCCGGGGCGTTGGATAAGTTTGCTGCCAAGTTCTCGAACCCCGACAACAAACCACTTTTGGCTGTTGTCATTCTTGACAAGGGTGTCGCTGCGGGTGGTCTGGATGCGGCGGCGCTGGCGGGGATGCCGTTTGCCGTAACGATCGCCATTGATCCAGAGCGCGAGGATGCAACGACTGTTGAAGCGACCTACCGCATAGCTGGCGATGAAGTGGCGGTGATGATAAGCAAACTGCCCGAGGGGTCGACGCCGTCTGATCTTGAGGTGATCTATCAGAGCTTTACTCAGGCTCTGCCAGAGTCGATGGCGCTGATTGCGGCACCGGACAGCGCGGCCTTGAGCAACAGCATGACGGCGCAGCATTTTGCGGCGCTGTTGAAGGCCGACGGCCGTGGCCTGATCACTTACAGCAAGGGCCTGAATGCCGGGAAGCGTGCCGCCGAGAAGAGCGGTGTACCGCAGGCGGAAATCGGCAAGTTGTTCGGGCCGACCGAAGACAATTCCGGGACGTTCGGGCGCGAGTTGGACCGCGCTGCGTTCGACGCCGAGCGCGAGGGCACAGCCGTCGTGGCTATCCCCTCGACGCCCGAGGCTATCACGGCGCTGATGGCATGGGCTGCTGGTCCGTCAGCATCGGGCGTGGTGCTGGCGCCAGTCTCTGCGGTGATGCTGAAGGGCAAATGAGGCGGGGCAGTGTGCCCCTCTCTCAGCGGTTGCCTTGCTTCACGAACAGGCCAGCGTCTTCGGCGGCTTTGCGGAGCGCTTTGGATTTGTTGACCGTCTCCTGATATTCGGATTCGGGGTCGCTGTCATAGACGACGCCGCCACCGGCCTGAATGTAGAGCTTCTGGTCCTTAACCACGGCGGTGCGGAGTGCAATACACATGTCCATCTCTCCGTTGGCAGCGAAATAGCCAACTCCTCCGCCATAGACGCCGCGCTTTTCCGGCTCCAACTCATCGATGATTTCCATAGCGCGAACTTTTGGCGCGCCAGAGACGGTACCTGCTGGAAGGCCCGCCAGGAGGGCAGACAGTGCATCTTCGCCGTCGGCGATCTCGCCCACCACGTTCGAGACGATGTGCATGACGTGGCTGTATCGCTCGATAATGAATTTCTCGGTCGGGCGGACCGTGCCGACCTTGGCAACGCGGCCAACGTCATTGCGGCCGAGGTCAAGGAGCATGAGATGTTCGGCGAGTTCCTTCTTGTCGGCCAAAAGGTCAACTTCGTTGGCGCGGTCCTCTTCGGGTGTCGCGCCGCGAGGCCGCGTTCCGGCAATCGGGCGGATGGTGACTTCGCCCGCGCGAAGGCGGACCAGAATTTCCGGACTGGCACCGACGATCTGGAATGTGCCGAAGTTGAAGAATGTCAGGAAGGGCGACGGGTTGGTGCGGCGCAGCGACCGGTAAAGCGCGAACGGCGGGAGCGCAAAGTCGGCGGTCCAACGCTGCGAGGGCACGACCTGGAAGATGTCGCCGGCGCGGATGTATTCCTTGGCCTTTTCGACGGCGGCGCGGTAGGCAGCCGGCGCAAAATTCGAGCGGAATTCGCCAAGATGGGCGACGTCGCCAAGGCTGCGGTTTTCCCCAGCAGGCGCATGTTCAAGGTCGCGGACCGCGTCCATCACGCGTTCGGCGGCCTGGGCATAAGCCGCGCGGGCGGACAGTCCCGAGCCGACCCATGCCGGTGAGCAGACGGTGACTTCGCCCTTTACGCCGTCCAATACGGCGACGACGGTGGGGCGGATCAGCATGGCATCTGCCACGCCAATGGGGTCAGGTTTGACGTTGGGCAGATGCTCGACAAGGCGGATCATGTCGTAGCCGAGATAGCCGAAGAGCCCGGCAGCGATGGCCGGAATGCCCTCGGGCATATCGATGCGGCTTTCGGCGATGAGCGCGCGCAGTGTGTCGAGCGGATGGCCTTCAAGCAGTTCATAGGCGGTTTCGTCAAAGCGCGCCTGCCGATTGATACGGCTTGTGGTGTTACGGCATTCCCAGATCACGTCCGGCTTCATGCCGACGACCGAATATCGCCCGCGTACCTCGCCACCAGTGACAGATTCGAGCATGAAGCTCATCTTGGCCGCGTCTGCGAGCTTGAGCATCAACGACACTGGAGTGTCGAGGTCGGCAGCCAGACGCGCGAAGACCAACTGGTTCTTGCCCGCAGCCCAGCCCTCGGCGAAGGCGTCGAAAGAAGGGGTCAGCGTCACGAACCTGTCCTATTGCATTTGGGCGTTCACGGCGTTGATCGCTGCCGTGTTGAGGTTGATCCCCACGGTGGTCTGGAGAGCGCGGGTGTAGGCGTCAAACACGTCGCGGCCCACGGACTGGGAGAGCTGGCTTTCGATTCTAGCGCGCTGCGCCTTGTAGTCGTCGCTGGCGGTGTCAGCTGGCGTGATGGCCGTCACCGACAACAGATAAACTTTGCCACCGGCGTCGACCACCTTGTGGGTGCCTGCGGTCATTTCGAAAACCGCCTTGCCGAGTTCGGGTGGCGTATCCGCCACGAAACCATTGCGGGCGAAATCGTCGTAGCTTGTTGTCACAAGACCCAAACCTTCGAGCGATACGCCATTGTCGAGTTCGGCCATCTTTTCTGCTGCGAGATCAACAAGCGCCTTGTGAGTGGCGTCGGCGGTCCAGTCGGCGATGACCTTGCCCTTGACTTCGTCGAGCGGACGCAGGGCAGGCGGGTCGATGCCATCGAGCCTGAGCGCAAATACGCCACCATCATCGAGCCCGACGAGGGATGGATAGCTGTCGGCTGTGATTTCAGTGGCGGCTTTGCGGAAGGCCTCATAGCCGACGAGGCCACCTTCACTCTCGCTGTTGAAGTCGAGCTGGCCGATCTGCATGCCAGCTTCCTTGGCAACTTCCTCAAGCGTTGCTCCGCCGGCGAGCAGGTCTTCGATGCTGCTGGATTTGTCAGACACCATGCGGCGCGCGCGATCGAGAGCGACTTCGGACTGGAGGTCGGCCTTGGCTTCCTCGAAGGTGGTTTCCTGCGCGGCAAGCACGGCGTTCATGGCAAAGAGCGCTGGCCCAAGATCGGTATCAAGGGGACCGACCACGCCGGGTTCGGTCAGTGCAAATACCGCATCAGCATTCTTGCCAAGCTCATCGCGGCTTACTTCGCCAAGGTCCGCGTCTGCGGTGGTCAGGCCACGTTCCTTTACGAGATCCTCGAAACTGGCCTGACCGGCGTCGAGACGTTTCCGCGCGGCCTCGGCCTCGGCTTCCGATGGGAAGACGAGGCGGGCGACGAGGCGTTTTTCCGGGATTATGAATTCCGATTTACGCTGGTCGTAGGCGGCCTTCAGCGCGGCTTCATCGGCGGGGACCTGAGCGACCAGATCATCGGGCGACAGCCAGACGTAGGTCAGCTTGCGGGTTTCCGGGCGCATGTAAGCGTCGTTGTGGGCGTCGTACCATGCCTTGATGTCAGCGTCCGTCGGAGCGCCGATGGGGGCGGCAAGGTCAGAAGCGATCAACTCGGCAAAGGTGAAGGACCGGGTTTCGGTGACCCATGCCGCGAAGCGGTCGGCAACTGAAGCGGGCGCAGCAATGCCGCCAAGGACTGCACCTTGGAGGATAGTGCGGGCGGCTTCGGCGCGCATCTGGCCTTCGAATTCGGCTTCGCTCAGTCCTTGTTGCTTAAGGTACAGCGTGTAGTTGTCGCGGTTGAACTTGCCGTCGATTCCCTTGAGCGCTTGGGCCGACATGATACGGTCGCGGATCTGGGCGTCTCCCACCGAAACACCCAGCTTGTTTGCTTCGTCTTCAAGTGATGCCGCGCTGACCAACTGCGCCAGAACAGCTTTGTCGATGCCCTGTTCCTGCGCCTGCTGGAAGCTGATGGGCTTTTGCATCTGCGCGGAAATGGCGTTTAGTTCGCTTTTCAGCGCGCGCCCATATTCGTTTGTGGAAATGGCGCGATCGCCGACGGCGCCGATATCAGTCACGCTTTGCGAGAAGTTTGTCACGCCATAGCCGCCAAGGCCGACCATCATGAGCGCGAGCACGCCCCAGATCACGGAATTGGCACGCTTTCTTCGCAAGGGCGTCGACATGGCCAGAACTCTCCCAGACTTATGTTTTGCAGGTGTTTAGAGAACCTCACTGCATGGAGCAAGGCTTCACAGGGGGATGCAGACCGCCTGTGGCGATCCGGTCAGGCCCGCCATCGTGCAAGGCGGTCAATGAGGGTGCCGATGCCTGCCTTGTCGACGTTGGCAAAGGTGATGCGCATCTGTCGGGTGCCAGAGGGATCATCCTCAACGGTGAACATCGTGCCAGGCAGCATGAGAATACCGGCTTCACTTACCAGCCGCTTCGCGATCTGGGGCGAGGGCAGGGCGAAGGGATGCTCGACATAGGCGAAATAGGCTCCGCAGCCGAGGAGGCGCCAGCCATCGAGTTTGCCGAAGCCCTCGACCATTGCGGCACGGCGGGCGAGGATTTCAGCACGCTCGCCTGCGACCCATTGACCGAGGTTCTGCATACCCCAGAGCGCGCCGATCTGGCCAAGCTGGCTTGGGCAGATTGCGACAGTATCGAGGAATTTCTCGATCTGGGCCAGAAAACCACGATCGGCGACGATGGCTCCGACGCGGTGTCCGGTCAGGCGGTAGGCTTTCGAGAAGGAATAGAGCTGGATCAGCGTGCCTGCCCAATCGGGGTCAGCGAACAGGTTGTGCGGTGCGCCAGTCCGGCTGTCGAAGTCACGGTAGGTTTCATCGACGATAAGCGCAACGCCGCGCGATTTGGCGAGATCGAAGAAGGCGCGGAGCACTTCCGCCGGATATTCGACGCCGCCGGGATTGTTGGGCGATACCAGCACGATGGCGCGTGTGCGGTCCGTCATAAGACTGGCCGCGTGTTCGGCGTCGGGGATCAGCCCATCGCCGGTCGGCAGGGCGACGGACGTGACGCCCGCCATATCGAGCCACATTTTATGATTGAAGTACCATGGGGTTGGGAGAATGACTTCATCTCCCGCCTTAGCGAGCGCCGCGAGCGTTGCGCAAAAAGCTTGATTGCAACCTTGGGTGATCGCGACTTGTTCGGCGTCTATTTCGCCGCCATAAGCTGTGGACCATTGGCTTGCGACTTCAGCGCGAAGTTCAGGCATGCCAAGGACCGGACCATAGAGATGCGCGGCTGGTTCGTTGAGTGCTGCATCAGCCAGCGCGCGGCGCAGACCTTCTGGCGGTGGATCGACCGGTGCGGCCTGGCTTACGTTGATCAGTGGGCGATCGGCGGTGAAGGTCACTCCATCGAGCCAGCGACGCGCCTCCATCACCGGTGGGGCGAAGGTACCGGTAAGGGCGGGGTTCATAAGAAAGGTCATCGGTTGCAGTCCTTCAGGCTGATTGTTCGGCTGCGACAGTGGCTTTCAGTACTTTATACTCCTGCCAGATCAACCCGACCATGAAGAGATCAAAGAAGGCCAGCAGCAGAAGGACCGGTGAGCCGGAATGCAAGAACTCGGACAGTTGGTAGATTACGAAGCCGATCAGCACCACCATAGCTGCAGGATAGGCCCACAGAA
>JBATMT010000080.1:0-4245 GCA_049289975.1 Paracoccaceae bacterium
TCATCCCGCCGGTAGATATCGCCGTCTTCAAAGTCCGCCCTCTCGACAAAAGCGGTCACTTCAACCTTGGCGCCGCGAACCTTTGGCACCGTGCAGTCGCCGAACGCGCCAAGGTGGTCATCGTCGAGGAAAGCGAGGCGGTCCCGTATTGCCACGGACATGAAAACAGCCTGCATGAATCCGAAGTGGATTTCATCATCCGCGGCGACGATCACCCCCTACCCGAATTGCCGAACCCACCGCCGACAGACGTGGACCGCGCTGTTGCCCGCAAGATCATGGAGTATATCGATGATGGCGATTGCCTCCAGATCGGTATTGGCGGCATGCCCAACGCTGTATGCTCTCTCCTGAAGGACAGCGGCAAGAAAGACCTCGGCATCCACACCGAGATGCTGACCGACGGGATCATCGACCTTTACAAGGCCGGCCTGCTGACTGGCACCCGCAAGCAACTCGACCCCGGCAAGATCGTCTACAGCTTTGGCCTCGGCTCACGCCCGCTCTACGATGCGCTTCACGAAAACCCGGATTTCCACTGCTGCCCGGTCGACTACACCAATCTGCCGCAGATGATCATGCAAAACCGCAATATGGTGGCTATCAACAACACCACCCAGATTGACCTGACCGGTCAAGCCGCCTCGGAATCAGATGGCCTCCGCCACATCAGCGGAACTGGCGGCCAGCTTCAGTTCCTGCGCGGCGCATATGCCTCGCCGGGTGGCCGCTCGTTCCTGTGCCTGTCGTCCACCTACGACAAGAAGGGCGACCGCCGTAGCCGCATAGCGCTCCACCTGACACGCGGAAACACCGTCACCGCTCCGCGCACCGACCTCATGTATGTCGTGACCGAATACGGCATCGTCAATCTCAAAGGCAAATCAGTGCCGGAGCGCGCGCAGGCGCTTATCTCCATCGCCCATCCAGACTTCCGCGAGGAACTGGAGCGTGAGGCCTATGAACACCGCCTGATCCCGCGCGGCTTCTTCTAAGCCCCAAAACAAATGGGCCGGGATCGCTCCCGGCCCTTTCAGTTACCACAGGGAGAAAAGTCCTACTCGGCCGCCTGAGCGGCCGGATTGTTCGGGTGCGTCGTCCAGTTGGCATAGTCACCCACCACCTTGCCGGTGCGGGGATCAACCGCGCCTTTGGGCAGTTCCTTCATGGTAATGCAATCGGTGACCGGGCAAACATCGACGCACAGATTGCAGGCCACACATTCCTCATCCTTGACGGTGAAGATGCGGTCCTGGCTCATGGCGATGGCCTGATGGGAAGTGTCTTCGCAGGCGGCATAACAGCGACCGCACTTGATGCAGGCATCCTGATCGATCACCGCCTTCGTGACGTAATTCAGGTTCAGATACTGCCAGTCCGTCACGTTCGGCACCGCACGGCCCACCAGATCGGCAGTCGAGGCAAAGCCCTTTTCATCCATGTATTGGCTCAGGCCCGAAATCATTTCCTGCACGATCTTGAAACCATAGGTCATCGCCGCCGTACAGACCTGCACATTGCCTGCACCAAGCGCCATGAACTCCGCCGCATCGCGCCAGGTAGTGATGCCACCGATCCCCGAAATCGGCAGACCGCGCGTACTGGCCGACCGAGCAATCTCGGCCACCATGTTCAGTGCAATCGGCTTCACCGCCGGCCCGCAATAGCCGCCATGCGTGCCTTTCTTGTCGATCGTTGGCTCCGGCGCAAACAGATCGAGGTCCACCGAAGTGATCGAGTTGATCGTATTGATCAGGCTCACCGCATCGGCACCGCCCTTCTTGGCGGCCTCTGCCGGTTTGCGCACGTCGGTGATGTTCGGTGTCAGCTTCACGATGCAGGGCATACGGCTGTATTGCTTGACCCAGCGCGTGACCATCTCGATATATTCCGGCACCTGCCCCACGGCAGACCCCATGCCACGCTCTGCCATCCCATGCGGGCAGCCGAAGTTCAACTCGACCCCGTCCGCCTCGGTATCTTCGATACGCTTCAGGATGTCCTTCCAGCTTTCCTCGTCACAAGGCACCATCAGCGAGATGATCAGCGCCCGGTCCTTGTAGTCACGCTTGACCGACTTGATCTCGCGCAGGTTCACGTCTAGCGGACGGTCGGTGATCAATTCGATATTATTGATGCCAAGCACGCGGCGGTCGGCACCGTAAATCACCCCATAGCGCGGCCCGTTGACGTTGACGACCGGCGGCCCTTCGGAGCCGAGCGTCTTCCACACGACACCACCCCAGCCCGCTTCGAAGGCCCGGCGGACGTTGTATTCCTTGTCGGTCGGCGGCGCGGACGCCAGCCAGAAAGGGTTCGGGCTTTTTATGCCGATGAAGTCTGACTGAAGATTTGCCATTTTTGATCCTCCGCTGGCGGGCCTCAGCCCGCCGCCCCCATCAGGTTCGCATGAATATCTTCGGCAGCATCGCGGCCCTCGGCCACTGCCGTCACCGTCAGATCCTCGCCGCCCGAAGCGCAATCTCCTGCCGCCCAAACACCGGCGACCGAAGTTCTGCCTGCCCCGGTCACCACAATCTTGCCGCCCTCGATCGTCACCCCCTCGGGCGTGCCAACAAGCGTCTGACCGATAGCCTTCATCACCTGATCCGCTTTAATACGGAATGTATCAGTCGACAGCTTCAGACCCGCACCGGTGTCTTGGGTATAGGCAAACTCCACCTCTTGCGCGGCGCCATTGCCCACCACCCGGACAGGCGCAACATTGTGCAAAATCCTTACACCCACGCCTGTCGCATGGTCCTGCTCGTCCACCGAGGCTGACATCTTCTCGCGCCCTCGGCGATAGGCGATGGTCACATTTTCCGCTCCGAGCAGCTTGGATTGAACAGCAGCATCCACCGCAGTCATGCCACCGCCGATGACCACCACGTCACGACCCACGGCCAATTTCGATCTGTCGGGTTGCTGGCGCAGCTCGGCAATGAAGTCGACGGCATTTACCACGTTCGCCATCGTCTCGCCCTTCGCTCGAAGCGCGTTCACACCCGCCAGACCCACAGCCAGAACCACAGCATCATGGTCCTTCCGCAGCCCATCCAGCGAAAGCCCACTTCCCAGTGCCTTGCCGTTCTCGACCCGAATACCGCCAATTTTCAACAGCCAGTTCACCTCTGCCTCGGCAAAACCGTCAGGCGCCTTGTAGCTGGC
Source organism: Paracoccaceae bacterium (assembly GCA_049289975.1). GTDB lineage: Bacteria > Pseudomonadota > Alphaproteobacteria > Rhodobacterales > Rhodobacteraceae > TMP-24. The sequence goes on from JBATMT010000080.1 coordinate 3,172, forward strand.
GATTCCGTATTCATTGAGGCCACCGGCCTTGGGCCGCGCATCAAAGACCACGACCTCATGGCCCTTCATCGCCAACCGGTGCGCCGCAGAGAGTCCCGCAGGCCCCGCACCAACCACTGCGACCCTCTTGCCCGTCGCCGTGCCGCGCGTGAAGGGATGTACGCCTTTCACCATCAGGCTATCCGTGGCGTAACGCTGCAAACGCCCAATTTCCACCGGCTTGCCTTCTGCCGTTTCGCGTACGCAGACCTCCTCACAAAGCTGTTCGGTAGGGCAGACCCGAGCGCACATTCCGCCCAGAATATTCTGAGAAAAGATCGTCCGTGCCGCCGCTTCCGCCGTCCCTGTCGAAATCTGGCGAATGAAAAGCGGAATGTCGATCGAAGTTGGACAGGCCGTCATGCAGGGCGCATCATGGCAGAAATAGCAACGATCCGCCGCTACCCGAGCCTCATGAGGCTCGAACCGAGGGGCAATATCGCCAAAATTCGCTGCGTAATCATCGGCACCAAGCCGACCTGACGCCACACCGGGCGTGAGCGGACTATTCGACACTTAAGCCTCCCTGGCCTTTATTTTCAAAAAGCCTGCCATGAGTCGAATTTTTTATCAAATGGTAAATTTTAGAAGATTCGCAAAACTTGCGACCCTGCACAGCAATAATCGTGCGGCCAATCCGCTCGGCCACTGATCCGGCACGCGCACTAACGGTGCCTAACTCTGCGAAACCCGACACTGATGGCAATGCTGGCTTTTCTCGCAGCGGATGAGCAGATATACAGCCCTTTACAAGGCAAGGCCCGCAGGGGAAGCGGGCATCAAACCGGGCGGCACGACAGAACCGCCGAACAGGACCGACCGAGGACCCAATGACCGAAAAAAACCATGACAGCGACGTGGCTTTCATCCAGGCGCTGGCCGAACTTCTCAACAAGAACGATCTCGCAGAACTCAGCGTCAAACGCGAATATGGCGACAATGACAGCCTGAACGTCCGCGTCTCGAAGTATGCAGCGCCGGCGCAGGTAAGCTACGCTCCCGCACCTCCGGCCGCAGTACAGGCCACTGCGCCTG
>JBATMT010000081.1:0-2493 GCA_049289975.1 Paracoccaceae bacterium
ATACCGGGCTGCACAGCATCGCCCGGCTGCGCCAGTCGTCTGGACCACCCCACAAAGCCAAAAGACGGTCCCGCATCGCAAGGCCCTAAAAAAAAACGAGCCTCACCCCGGCCCGCTTTCAATCTAGCGGGCGGTCTATGACCAGAAGCTTAATCCAGACCGCGAAGATCGGGAACATCACCGGATTCTTGTTCGTTTTTCGTTCCAGCCGCCGTCAGACCCGCGAAATCGAACAAGGCCGTGTCCAGAAGATGTGATGGCCGCGCGTTCATCAGCGCCCGGAACATCACCTGACGCCTGCCGGGAGTGCGTGATTCCCACTCATCCAGCAGCCGTTTGACCTGCACGCGCTGCAAGCCTTCCTGCGATCCGCACAAGTCGCACGGGATGATGGGGTAGTTCATCGCCCGCGCGAACTTCTCGCAATCCGCTTCGGCGACGAACGCCAGCGGCCGATAGACGAACAGATCGCCGTCCTCGTTCAGAAGCTTCGGCGGCATCGTCGCCAGCCGCCCGCCATGAAACAGGTTCATGAAGAACGTCTCGAGCATATCGTCCCGATGATGGCCCAGCACCACGGCCGAACACCCTTCTTCACGGGCGATCCGGTACAGGTTTCCCCGCCGCAGTCGCGAGCAGAGCGAACACATCGTGCCGCCCGGCGCGATCTTCGAGGTGACCACCGAATAAGTGTCCTGATACTCGATCCGGTGTTCCACCCCCATCTTGGTCAGGAATTCGGGCAGCACCGTCGCCGGAAAACCCGGTTGTCCCTGATCAAGGTTGCAGGCCAGAAGATCGACGGGCAAAAGCCCACGCCACTTCAGCTCATGCAGCACTGCCAGCAACGTATAGCTGTCCTTGCCGCCCGACAGGCACACCAGCCAGCGCGCCCCCCGTTCGATCATTCCATAGGCGTCAATCGCCTCGCGCACCTCGCGCACGATCCGCTTGCGGAGTTTCTTGAACTCCGTCGAGCCGGGCGCGCCGTGGAACAGCGGATGGATATCGTCAAGATCATCAAGCATGGCGTCGCGATAGCGGATTTGGGGCCATCGGACAAGCGCGTCGGACGGCGACGCAGGCAGCCGCGCTCAGCCGGGCAGGGGGCCGATGGCTCCAAGTTGCTCCAGCCACGGGGCCACATCCCCGACCTTTTCGCCCACCCAGGCGGGATCGTAATAGGTATCAAGATACCGCTGCCCGCTGTCGCACATCAGCGTCACGATAGAGCCGCACTGCCCGGCCGCTCGCATCTCCTGCGCCACCTGCAAGGTGCCCCAGATGTTGGTGCCGGTCGATGGCCCCGCCCGCCGCCCGGTCAGCCGCTCGAGCCACAGCATCGCCGCCACGCTTGCGGCATCAGGAACCCGGATCATCCGGTCGATCACGTCATGCTGGAACGATGGTTCAACCTTGGGCCGCCCGATTCCCTCGATCCGGCTAGAACAATCGCGCGTCAGGGTCCGGTCGCCGCTTTGGTAGCTGTCGTAAAAGACCGAGTTTTCCGGGTCCACCACCACCAGTTCGGTCGCGTGGCTGCAATATCGCATATAGCGGCCAAGTGTCGCCGATGTACCGCCGGTCCCCGCGCTCATCACGATGGCTGACGGAACAGGATATGGCTCCTGCGCCATCTGCCTGTAGATGCTCTCCGCGATATTGTTGTTGCCGCGCCAGTCGGTTGCCCGCTCGGCATACATGAACTGGTCCATGAAATAGCCGCCGGTCCGCGCCGCCATCTCCACCGCCGCATCGTGCATTTCCGGCGCCGACCCGACGAAGTGACATTCGCCGCCAAAGAACTCGATCTGCGCGATCTTGCTGCGCGCCGTGCTGCGCGGCATCACCGCGATGAACCGCAGCCCCAGCATCCGCGCGAAATAAGCCTCTGACACCGCAGTGCTGCCCGACGACGCCTCGATCACCGGCTTGCCTTCGCTCAGCTTGCCGTTGCACAGCGCATACAGGAACAAGGACCGCGCCAGCCGATGCTTCAGCGATCCGGTCGGGTGCGTGCTTTCGTCTTTCAGGTAAATGTCGATCCCGCTCAGGCCCGGCACCTCAAGCCGGAACAGATGCGTGTCCGCCGAGCGTTGGAAGTCGGCCTCGATCCGCCTGATCGCCTGATTGACCCACTCCCGCATCGCACCCTCCACTAACTGTCGCTGTCACCCGGATCTACGCTGCCCGGTACCGGATCATAGCCATGTCCGCCCCACGGATGACAGCGGCATATGCGCCGCGCCGCCAGCCAGCCGCCCTTGACCCCGCCGTGCAATTCCAGCGCCTCCAGCGTATAGGCCGAGCATGTCGGTTGATAGCGGCAGCCGTTGCCGACCCACGGCGAGGCCACCAGCCGGTAAAGCCGGACCGGCGCAGCCAGCACATGCGCCAGCGGCGTCATTTTCCGTGAACCTGCGCCAGCGCGCGTTCCAGATCGGCCAGCATCTGTGCGAAATCGCGGCTGACCGTCGAGTCGGGCCGCCCGAC
>JBATMT010000082.1:0-3256 GCA_049289975.1 Paracoccaceae bacterium
ATCCAAAAGCGCGCGAATCTCGTCCAGCGCTTCTTCTGACAAGTCATTGTCGTCGACGAGCCGCGCCACGAGCGACACGGGTGTATTGTCAAAAAGCTTCTCGGATAGGTTTCTGAGGCTCCGCGACTGATAGGAATCCTTGCTCAGTGCGGGGCGGTAGGTAAAGGTCTTGCCCTGTTTCGTGCTGGTCACGAATTGTTTTTGTTCCAGAATTCTCAAGATAGTCGCCGCCGACGTGTAGGCAAGCTTGCGCCCTTCGGCCAACACATCCAGCACGTCGCGCACCGTTCCCTCGCCAAGCTCCCAGAGCTTCGACATGAATTCGAGCTCGACCTCGGTCAGCATCTCGGTCTTTTTCTTCGGGCGCATTTCAGGGAGTGTTCCAGGTTTTTTCACGGTGATCCCCATGATCCTATCAGCATGGCGACAATGCGCAAAGCATGGCGTTCAGACCTTCCAGAAGGTGAAAACCGCCCAGGCGATCGACAGACCAAGGGGCCACCAGAGCGGCATCCCCATAAGGCCGAGCCAAGCAAGGAAAATGTAGCTGGTTCCCAGCAGCGAGATGAACAGCCGGTCGCCGCGCGTCGTGGTCAGGCCAAGAACGCCGGTCCGCTCGTCGCCGCCGGGGTGGCGTATCTCAAGGGCGGTCAGGATTCCCATGGCGGAGAAAATACCGATGAACACGGCCAGTGTCGCCGGCGTCCACGCCATCCAGAACGAGGGCCACAAGGGCGCGGTCCAGGAAAACCCCTCGTCGGCCTTCTTGCCAAGATCGCCCCACCCGGCCGCGAGCGCGGGCGCAGGCAACAGGGCCGCAAGATAGAGAAGTCGGCGCATCAGACCCTCCCCAGGGCAAAGCCCTTGGCAATGTAGTTGCGAACAAACCAGATGACGACGGCGCCGGGGATGATGGTCAGCGTCCCTGCCGCCGCCAGCAGGCCCAACTCATACCCCGCCGAAGAGGCCGTCTTGGTCATCGTCGCGGCAATGGGCTTGGCGTAAACCGCCGTCAGCGTCTTGGCCAACAGCAGTTCCACCCACGAGAACATGAAGCAGAAGAAGGCCGCCACGCCCACGCCAGCCTTGATCGTCGGCAAGAACACCGTGACGAAGAAACGCGGAAAGGAATAGCCATCGACGAAGGCGGTTTCGTCCAGCTCTTTCGGCACACCGCCCATGAACCCTTCAAGGATCCAGACCGCCAGCGGAATGTTGAACAGACAATGCGCCAGCGCCACGGCCCAGTAGGTGTCGAACAATCCCACCGCCTGATAAAGCTGAAAGAACGGCAACGCAAAGACCGCAGCCGGGGCCATCCGGTTAGTCAGAAGCCAAAAGAACAGTTGCTTGTCGCCAAGGAACCGATAGCGCGAGAAGGCATATGCTGCGGGCAAGGCCACGGTGACGGAAATCACCGTGTTTATCGTCACATAGGCGATGGAGTTTATGTAACCCCAGTACCATGTCGGATCGGTGAAGATCGTCCGATAGCTCGCCAGTGTCCATGTCTGTGGAAACAGCGAGAATCCCCCCAGAATCTCTTGTGTCGTCTTGAAGCTCATCGCGACGAGCCAGTAGATCGGCAGCATCAGGAACAGGATGTAGACGATTGGAATGATGTATCTTTTTTGCATGTCCTGCCCCTATTTCGCGTCGTTGCGCGTCATAAGCGTGTAGAAGAGCCAAGAAACCAGAAGCGTGATGGCGAAGTAGATCAGGCTCATCGCCGCCGCCGGCCCAAGGTCAAACTGCCCCAGCGCGATCTTCACGAGGTCAATTGATAGAAGCGTGGTCGAGTTGCCAGGCCCGCCCCCGGTCAGAACGAACGGCTCGGTATAGACGTTGAAGCTGTCCATGAACCGCAACAGCACCGCAATGGTCAGCACCTGCTTCATCTTCGGCAACTGGATGTAGCGGAACACCGACCAGTTCGACGCGCCGTCGATCTTGGCGGCCTGATAGTAGGCGTCCGGGATCGACACGAGCCCCGCATAGCACAAAAGCACAACCAGCGAGGTCCAGTGCCACACATCCATGGTAATGATCGTGACCCAGGCCGCAATTGGGTCTTGCGTCATGTCATAGTTGATGCCCAGCACATGGTTCAGGAAATAGCCCAGAAGACCGATGTCGGGCAGAGTGAAGATGTTCCACATCGCGCCGACCACGTTCCACGGGATCAGCATCGGCAGAGCCATTGTCACAAGGCAAACCGGCACCCAGAAGCCTTTCCGTGGCATCGACAGCGCGATGATGATGCCAAGCGGCACCTCGATGATCAGGATCAGGAAGGTGAACAGCGCCTGCCTGCCCAGCGACGCATGGAACCGCTCCGAGGTGATGATGCTCTCGAACCAGCCAAGCCCGTGCCAGAAGAACACGTTGTCGCCGAATGTCTCCTGCACCGAATAGTTGACCACCGTCATCATCGGGATCAGCGCGTTGAACGCCACCAGCACCAGCACCGGCAGAACGAAGAACCAGGCCTTTTGATTGACCTTGCGCATCAGGCGGCCCTCCCCTCGGTCGTGGCAATCCAGCCATCGCGGTACAGCCGCGTTTTCGACGGCTCAAAGGCCAGATGCACCGCTTCGCCCTGCCCCGGCACCGCGCCATCAACGATGGCATTGACGCGCGTGTCACCCACCATCGTCTCGACCACCGCATGACGGCCAAGATCGGACACCTTGCGCACCACGGCAGGCAACCCCTGACCGGTGATCCGCACGAACTCCGGCCGCACACCCACCTCGACACGCCCTTCGCCGACGGTCACCGCCCCTTCCAGCGCAACCTGCTGACCATTCACGAAGGCCGCGCCATCGCGGACCTCGCATGGCAACACGTTCATCCCCGGCGAGCCGATGAAATGGCCCACGAACGTATGCTGGGGCCGCTCGAACAGCTCGACCGGCGTTCCCATCTGCACGATCTGGCCGTCCTGCATCACCACCACCTGATCGGCAAAGGTCAGCGCCTCGGTCTGGTCGTGTGTCACATAGATCATCGTCGCCCGCACCCTCTGGTGCAACTCCTTCAGCTTCGAGCGGAGCTTCCATTTCAGATGCGGGTCGATGACCGTCAGCGGCTCATCGAACATCACGACATTGACATCCTCGCGCACCAGCCCGCGTCCCATCGAGATCTTCTGCTTGTTGTCCGGGCTCAGGTTCGCCGCGCGCTGCTTCAGCATCTCGGTCACTTCCAGCATCGCGGCAATCTCGCTGACGCGCGCCCTGACCTTGGCCTCGTC
>JBATMT010000083.1:0-6539 GCA_049289975.1 Paracoccaceae bacterium
AGACTAGACCGTGGACCTTCGCAACGCAATGCGGAGACAGGATTGGTTCCTGTCCCCATCCGGCAAAAAACTGCCTGATCTGATCACATGTTCGGGTAGTTCGGGCCATCACCGCCTTGCGGTGTCGTCCAGTTGATATTCTGACTCGGGTCCTTGATGTCGCAGGTCTTGCAATGGACGCAGTTCTGGAAGTTTATCTGGAACTTCGGGCCACCTTCACCTTGCAGTACCTCATAGACACCTGCGGGACAGTAGCGCTGTGCGGGTTCGTCATACTCCGGCAGGTTGACCGAAATCGGAATCGACGTGTCTTTCAGCTTCAGGTGGCAGGGTTGATTTTCGTCATGGTTTGTCGCCGAAAACGCAACGTTGGTGAGCCGATCAAACGAGAGCCTTCCGTCGGGCTTAGGATAGTCAATCTTGGCAAAATCCTTGGCTTTGCCGGTCGCCTGCGCGTCCGATTTGCCGTGACGCAGAGTGCCGAACAACGACAGGCCTAACAGGTTGTTCGTCCACATGTCGAATCCGCCGAATGTGAGCGAGGCGAGTAGCCCCCAGCGCGACCACATCGGTTTGACGTTGCGGACCTTCTTTAGGTCTTTCGCAATCGGTCCGGTGCGCAACTCTACCTCATAGGCAGCTAGCTCATCGCCTTCACGACCAACCTTGATCGCATCAAATGCTGCTTCTGCCGCCGCCTTGCCTGAAAGCATCGCATTGTGGTTGCCCTTGATGCGCGGCACGTTCACGAGACCCGCAGAACATCCTAGAAGCGCCCCGCCCGGGAACACCACCTTTGGGATCGACTGCCAGCCGCCCTCGGAGATGGCACGCGCACCGTAAGCCACGCGCTTTCCACCCTTGAGCAGTTCCGCAACCATCGGATGATGCTTGAATCGCTGAAATTCCATGTAGGGATATAAATGCGGGTTCTGGTAGTTCAAATGAACCACAAAACCGACGTAGACCTGATTGTTTTCAAGGTGATAGATGAACGACCCACCGCCTGCATTCTTGCCAAGCGGCCAACCCATCGTATGGGTCACTGTCCCTTCACGATGCTTGGCCGGGTCAATCTCCCAGATCTCTTTCATGCCAAGACCGAACTTCTGAGGGCAATGATCCTTGGACAGATCGTATTTCGCCATCACTTCCTTCGACAGCGATCCGCGCACACCTTCCGACAAGAAGACATACTTGCCGTGCAACTCCATTCCCGGCTCATAGTTCGGACCAATAGTTCCGTCAGGGTTCTTGCCGAACTCCCCGGCCACCACGCCTTTGACTTCACCCCTGTCGCCATAGACCAGCGCAGACGCTGACATGCCGGGGAAAATCTCGACGCCAAGCCCTTCGGCCACAGTCGCCATCCAGCGACAGACGTTCGCCATCGAAACGATGTACTTACCGTGGTTCGACATCAACGGCGGCATCGGCCAGTTGGGAATCCGCACTTGGCCAGCAGGCCCAAGCACGAAGAAGTTGTCATGCTTGACCTCGGTCTTGATTGGGGAATTCATCGTGCGCCACTCGGGTAACAGAGCATCAAGGCCCACCGGATCCAGCACTGCCCCCGAAAGGATATGCGCTCCAACTTCAGAGCCTTTTTCCAAAACGACTACGTTCAACTCAGCATCAAGCTGTTTCAGGCGGATCGCGGCAGACAGGCCCGCAGGACCGGCACCGACGATCACAACATCATATTCCATTGCTTCGCGAACGATTTCGGTCATGCCTTGTCCCCTCTGGCTTGCTGTTAAGCAGGCTTTTTGTCGCAAAGTCTCCTATAGCACCCGGCGGGGCGAGGCAATGTTCAGAAGCGCAATTTTGTTGCGCAAACGCGGCGTCGCACGTTCAAAATTCGCTCACCAACGGTTAGCCACTCGTTACGCAAACCGGGGAATTCTTATGTGGCAATGCAAGATTCCTGTGTTGCCCGCAGGTTGCGCCACAGCATTGGCCGGTCCAGCACTATTGACTTTCACTCCCCAACCCGGATTTACAGAATGTCGTTAAAATTTTTGAACCGACCGCGGCAAAGGCCCTGATGGAAAAGATACCTATGACACGTGCGGGTCACGCCGCGCTCGATGACGAACTGCGAAGCCTCAAGTCGGTCGAGCGTCCGAGCGTCATTCGTGCGATTGCAGAAGCGCGCGAGCATGGCGATCTGTCGGAGAATGCCGAATATCACGCGGCCCGTGAACGTCAGAGCTTTGTCGAGGGCAGGATCAAGGAACTTGAGGCGATTCTATCCCTTGCAGAGGTGATCGACCCTTCAAGGTTCAGCGGTGCCGTGAAGTTCGGCGCAATCATAACGGTCGTCGACGAAGACAGTGACGAAGAAAAGACCTATCAGATTGTTGGCGAGCCAGAAGCGGATATCGAGCGAGGGTTGCTCAATATCAAATCGCCCCTTGCGCGCGCACTGATCGGCAAGGATGTTGGTGACGTCGCCGAAGTACGTACGCCTGGCGGCGAGAAAACCTATGAGATCCTGAGCATCCGTTTCGTCTGACGGGTGTCTGGAGAATATTCGATGTCTAATCCTTCACAGGGCAAACCTGCGCTTGGAAGCATGGAGATCGGTCGTCTGGAACGCCCCGTGAATGATACACGCCTCCCCTTGAGTGACATGATTGCCATTGTAGTCAGCCTATGCTGGCTCGCGCTGATAGGCGGCTTTTTCCTGTTTACCGGACAAGACGGCATGTCAAGCGGTGCTATCGGTACGATCATGGTGCTTGTGGCAATATTCCTGCCACTTGCCTTGATTTGGGTCGCCGCAGTTACCGCACGGACTGCCCGGGCAATGAAAGCCGAAGCCCAGCGCCTGCAAGAAGCGATCGACAGTATGAACCTTGCCTGGCAGGCGTCTAATGGTGTCGCCCGGCCGTCGGTCGAGCAAAAGCTGGCTGAGATCGCAACTTCAGCCAAACAGACCGAAAATGCCATTGCCACATTCACATCACGTCGAGACGGCGATGCAACACAGCCCTCTGCAGACCGTAAGGCCGCCTTTGTGCCCGCGCCTACCGTCAGGCCAGGCGAAGAACAGCCAACTCTCGCTCTAGGAACCCCGGCAGAAGATCTGGCCAGTCCGGTCTCTGTAGCCGATTTTGTCCTCGCCCTGAACTTCCCCGACAGTCAGGACGACAGGGACGGCATCCGAGCCTTGCGCCGCACACTGGACGATCGGAACCTCGCGAAGCTGATCCGGGCTGCGCAGGACGTTCTCACGCTTCTGGGGCAGGATGGCATCTTCATGGATGACTTGAAGCCCGACCGCGCTCGCACCGATGTATGGCGCCGTTTCGCTAACGGCGAGCGCGGCAAGTCCGTAGCGGCATTAGGTGGTGTACGAGATAGGTCAAGTCTGGCTCTCACGGCGGCACGGATGCGCCAAGACACGATCTTTCGCGATGCCTCTCACCATTTCCTTCGCCAGTTTGACCGGACCATTGCCGAATTCGAAAAGAATGCCTCGGATCAGGAGATGGCAGAGTTGGCCGAAACCCGTACCGCGCGAGCCTTCATGTTGCTTGGACGCGTAACCGGAACATTCGACTAAAGCCGCGGTTCAGCCGCCTCAAGCAGCGCTGACGCATTGGCAAGGTCGTCTGGAGTATTGATGTTCAGGAATGGATCGACGGGTCTGTCATCAAAGTACGCTCGTGCTGCTCCTTCGGCCTCGGCCCACCGACCAATACGACGCTCTCCACCCTCCAGAGCGGCACGGATGGGTTTGCGAAATCTTACCGGCCACAGAGCGCAAGTGGGATGTATGCGACCCTGGCTTTCGGCAATTGCAAAACCTTCCGTTTTCTCGGCCGCCATCAGGAGATGCGGAACGAGGTCGCAGGGAACAAAGGGCGTATCAACAGCCACCGTCGCCAAATGCGTGCCGCCTAAAGCGGCCATCCACTCAAGGCCTGCCAGAATACCGGCCATCGGCCCCAATCGGTCATCGCTCTCGTCCGCAAGGACCGGTCCGCCAAAACCAATGAAACGTGACGGATCGCCATTTGCTGAAAGAGCGAGCTTTTCGACTTGCGGTGAAAAACGGCCAACCGTTCGATCAAGAAGAGTTGCGCCTCCCAGAAGCAGCAAAGCCTTGTCAGCACTTCCAAGACGACGCCCCTCGCCACCTGCGAGTATCAAACCGAATATTCGCACCTCTGGCAAAGGTGCAGTCGATGCCATCAGGGCGCCGTCGTCTGGAGTTGGTTCGCCAACAGCGCCTGGTTGTTGTCGGCGTCTTCGTCATTGTGAATGATCGTTACAACACCCGGAAGCTTCGCAAACTCGCGCATGATGTGCTTGGGGAAATATGTCCGCTTGACCGCTTCAAAGCCCGGCAGATCGCCAAGGATGCTGCTGATCGCATTGCCGCACAGAGCTTTACCAACTGCACCATTCGCCTGCGCGCGCTGGATGGCCAGTTCGGCGACAGCGGCACTGACGGGCACGCGCTGCTCATAGACGTCATAGGTCGAGCGGGCGTGGTAGTCGATGTAGAACTGCTTCAGCGAAGGTGTGATGCCATAGAAAAGATCGTTGCGTTCCGGCGCATTCGGATGATGCCAAGTGCCAGCAGGATCAAACAAAACTCGTTGGCTTCCGTTGATCATGATGCCGGAATGCGCACCCTCACCGCCAAGCTTCCGCACGACGGTGAACAAGGTTATCGACGGACCTTCATTGGAAACGTAGCGCGCGCGCGAAACTGCCTCATCCGGTGCCCAGACTGGTTCGGCGCAATTGGCCAGAAACAAGGGCAAGAATAGAGCAATGAGGAAACGCCGCATGAAATGTCCCATCTCAAATAGGAAGTTCAGGCGTTGACCAACGCCATGAAGATAAGCACGGCGATAACGATAATCACGCCCCATTTCACAAAGCCGATGAAGCCATTGAAGGTCGATTCCTGAGCCTTGATGTTCATCGTGCCCGGCTTGTGGTCTGCCATTTGACGCTCCCAAATCCTGTCGTTGCCTGCGATTTAGCCTATTCCCGCTCAGGTGTCACGGTCTGTTGGCCCTGAAAACATCAACTCTTTCTGTGCTTCTTCTCTTTGCCCGCCATATCGGCAGCCAGCCGGAATCCGATGCGACGAGGCTCTTCAACCTCGTTCGGTTTAGGCATGGCGCGCAACATGACATTAAGCTGGGCGACGTGCTGAATCAGTTGAGTGCGGCTGCCCTCCTCGTCTCGACCGTAAAAAGTCACGATGTCGGGGGCGAAGTAGCCGATCCCTTCGATGGTCATAACGCCAGCGTCGCCACCAGCGAATCCCATCGCGACTTCCTGCTTGTCATCGAGTTGTTCTTCGAAGTTCTTGATATAGAGGATCAGCCGCTCATAGGCCCATTGCGCCGGGCTTTTGTCTTCCTCGGCTTCTTGGGTGATGTTCGTCGGAAGTGGCTGGGTTTCGGCGGTCTTTTGCAACTCGTCGCAAGCTTTTGCCACCCTGGCCTTTGGCAAGACTTCCGCCTCGAGCGCCTCGGCAGATGTCCTGATTTCGTCGCTCATTGCGTGCGCTGCCATTGATAGACTCCATCATCTTGCAAGGTCCGGCGGACCAGGCCAGCTTTCAACAGATGATTAAGATGCGCGACAGCTTCGACAAGGGCTAATCCGTATTCCCCCTCACCGATTGGCCGCCGAAAGAGCGCCGAAAAACAGCCTGCCGAAGTACGGGGCGCAGTAAGATGGTCCAGCAGCCGCTCAAGCGCCTCTTCATGATTGGCGATCATCTGCCCCAGCCGATAGGGCAATCCCGTGAACGGCAGCTTGTGGCCGGGCAGGACAAGTTGATCATCACGCGCAAAAGGCTGGAAGGCGCGCGTCGAAGCAATCCACTCGCTAACCGGATCAGCATCCGGCTCAGTTGCGTAGACGCCCAGATTCGGCGAAATGGAGGCAAGTAACTGATCGCCCCCGATCACTACATTGTCTGTCAGACTCCACAACGTCGCATGTTCAGGCGCGTGCCCGTCACCGCAGCGGACCACCCAGTCGCGCCCACAAAGGCGCAACGTCGAGCCCTCCATGATTCGTCGATAACCAAGCGGCAATAGCGAAACCACGTCCGCAAAATTGAAGGGCCGCTCACCCGCGCGTTTCGCGTATAGCGCCTCATCCATTCCAGCCCGTCTCCAGAAGGCCAAAATCTCAGCTACCGGTCTGTCATGGACGTCGAGTGTCAGCATCCGCGCGAACAGCCACGAAGTCCGCGTCGTAATGAGTTCCGCGCCATTCGACTGGAACCAGCCCGCCAGACCAATGTGGTCCGGATGATAGTGCGTGACCAACACCCTGGCGACTGGTTTGCCAGCCAGCGGCCCAGCCAACAGATTTTCCCAGATCGCCCGGCCCTTGCGCGAATCAATCCCGGTATCGACAATTGTCCAACCGTCGTCGTCTTCCAGCGCGTAGACATTGACGTGATCAAGCGCCATCGGCAGGGGCAGACGCATCCACAAAATACCCGACGCAACTTCAATGGCCTTGCCAGCTTCCGGCGGCACGGTCAGAGG
>JBATMT010000084.1:0-6802 GCA_049289975.1 Paracoccaceae bacterium
GCTTTTGCCGGAGATCACCGCCTGGCGACGGGACATCCATGAGAATCCGGAGGTGCTGTTCGAGGTTCACAGGACGGCGGCGAAGGTGGCGGGGCTCCTGAGGGAGTTTGGCTGCGATGAGGTGGTCGAGGGGATCGGGCGCACCGGTGTGGTCGGCGTGATCAAGGGAAAGAGTGACAAGAAGGGCCGGGTGATCGGCCTGCGCGCCGACATGGACGCGCTGCCCATCATCGAGCAGACCGGGGCGGAATATGCCTCGAAGGTGCCGGGCAAGATGCATGCCTGCGGGCATGATGGGCATACCGCGATGCTGCTGGGAGCGGCGCGCTATCTGGCCGAGACGCGGAATTTCGACGGGACTGCCGTTGTGATCTTCCAGCCCGCCGAGGAAGGCGGGGGCGGTGGCCGCGAGATGGTGGCCGACGGGATGATGGAGCGGTTCGGCATTCAGGAAGTTTATGGCATGCACAACATGCCGGGGATTCCGGTCGGGCATTTCGCCATACGCCCCGGTGCGATGATGGCGGCGGCGGACCAGTTCGACATCACCGTGACTGGCAAGGGTGGCCATGCCGCCAAGCCGCATGACTGCATCGACACCACCGTTGTCGCGGCGCATATCATCGTGGCGGCACAGACCATTGCTTCGCGGAGCGTGGATCCGCTGAAACAGGTCGTGGTTTCGATTTGTACAGTCCAGACCGACTCAACGGCCCATAACGTGATCCCGCAGGTCGTGAAAATGAAAGGCACGGTCCGCACGATGGATGCGTCCGTTCAGGATTTCGTGGAACGGCGGTTGCAGGAAATCGTCGAGGGAACCGCGCTGGCGCTGGGAGCGAAGGCCGAACTGAACTATCAGCGCGGCTATCCGGTGACGATGAACGCCGAGGAAAACACCCGCTTTGCCGTTGAGGTGGCGCGGGCGGTTTCGGGGCAGGTCGACGATGATACGGCACCGCTGATGGGGGCCGAGGACTTCAGCTACATGCTGAACGAACGGCCCGGCGCCTATATCTTTGTAGGTAACGGCGACACGGCGATGGTTCACCATCCGGCCTACAACTTCGACGATGATGTCATCCCGTTCGGGTCAAGCTGGTACGCGGGCATGGTCGAGACGAGGATGCCCGCTTGATAGGGCTGGTGCTGACCGCGCTGGTCGCGGTCATTCACGTCTATATCGTCGTGCTTGAGATGTTTCTCTGGACCGGGCCGCGCGGGCGCAAGGCGTTTGGCACTACGCAGGATTTTGCCAATGCCACCAAGGTGCTGGCGGCCAATCAGGGGCTTTACAACGGTTTTCTGGTTGCTGGTCTGATCTGGGGCCTGTGCTCGGCTCAGGCGGCGATGTTTTTCCTGTGCTGCGTGATCGTGGCAGGGATTTTCGGGGCCGTGACCGTCAGCAAACGGATATTGTTCGTGCAGACGGTTCCAGCGGCATTGGCGTTGCTGGCGCGGATGGCGGGAATTTGAGGCCAGGAGACTGCGCGATTGGTGACGTTTCTGCGCCAATAGCTTCGATAAGTGGGCGCTGTTTTCATTTTCTGCAATGCTGCCGCGTGGTCGTCCGGCGAATCGCTTGATGCGGGCGAAAATCTTGCCCTAATCGCCCTATGGGTGACTGGGAAAGGTTCAATATGCGTAAGTTTGTTTTGGCGGCGCTCGTCGCGCTGTCGGGTGCCGGTGCGGCAGTCGCGGGAGATTTTATTGTTCCCGTGGACAAGGATTTCATTGACGGTGACATAACCTGGGACTCTCAGGAGAGGGCCTATGAGTTCAAATGGGCGGTCCGCGAGAACAAGTCCGGTCTGTATGTTTGCGGCGTCGGAAAATTCACTGACGCTGGGCTCAAAGGGATTTCGATGCAGGCCCTTCGCAAGGCCAAGGTGAGTATTGATGGCACGCCGATCCTGAAAGACATCGCATTCTTCAATAAGATCAAGAAGGGTGAGGACCTGAACGCGGCAAAGGCAACCTGTCGCCAGACGGCGGTAAGGTCGCCGAAAAATGCCAAGCAGGTGTCCATCGATTTTACGGGTCGTTACCGCGATTGATGGTTAAGGCAGATATCTAGCCGCCAGTGTGGCTCATGTGGCGGGACATCTGACCCGCCACTTTCTGCCGGGAATAGTCGAAATCATGGCCCTTGGGCTTGCGGGCGATCGCGGCGCGGATCGCCTGTTCGACAAGCTCGTCACCCTCGCTTGAGCGAAGCGGCGCACGCAGGTCGGCCATGTCTTCTTGCCCCAGGCACATGAACAATTCGCCAGTGCAGGTGACACGCACACGGTTGCAACTTTCACAGAAATTGTGGGTCAGCGGCGTGATGAAGCCGACTTTCTGGCCGGTTTCCTCGATCCGCACATAGCGGGCCGGGCCGCCGGTCCGGTCGGAAAGCTCGGTTAGGGTGAAGCGCTCGGCAAGACGGGTGCGCAGGTCCTTCAGCGGCCAGTACTGATCGAGCCGCAGTTCTTCGCCCATTTCGCCCATCGGCATGACCTCGATGAAGGTCAGGTCATGGTCGTTGGCGGCGCACCAGTCGAGAAGCGAGAACAGCTCGTCTTCGTTGAAGCCCTTCAGGGCGACGGTGTTGATCTTGACGCGGATGCCTGCGGCCTTGGCGGCGGCGATACCCTCGAGCACTTGCGGCAGCTTGCCCCAACGGGTGATGTCCTGAAACTTGGTGGGATCGAGCGTGTCGAGCGAGACATTGACGCGTTTGATGCCGTAGCCAGCGAGCTCGTCTGCGAATTTGGCCAGTTGCGAGCCGTTGGTGGTGAGTGTCAGTTCCTTGAGCGCGCCAGATTGCAGATGGCGCGACATCGAGCGGAAGAACTTCATGATGTCGCGGCGGACCAGAGGTTCTCCGCCGGTGATGCGCAGCTTTTCGACACCAAGCCGGATGAAAGCGGAGGAAAGCCGATCAAGCTCTTCCAGCGTCAGCAGATCCTTCTTCGGCAGAAACTGCATGTGTTCCGCCATGCAGTAGGTGCAGCGGAAATCGCAGCGGTCCGTCACCGAGACGCGCAGGTAGGTGATTGGCCGGAGGAACGGGTCTATAAGCGGGGTCATTCCTGAAATGTAAGCCGTCAGGCCAGTGGCTACAAGGAGAGGTTATCAGGCGGTGCCGGACCTGCCGTCCGGCGCGCGGTTATCTCGGCCTGCGGCCATGCCGCAGACCTCGGGCTGCCTCCGGCGGGGATATTTGAAGCAGGAAAATGATCAGAGATACTTGGCGGCCTCTTTGCGGGCAAAAGCCTTGAGCCGTGTACCGTGCGAAGCGAGGAAATCACGCGCGCGTTCGGGATCATGCTTCGACAGGTCGCGGAGCCACCAGGCGATGGCTTTCTGGATGAACCATTCGGGGTCGTCGGCATAGCCCGCCGCCCAGCCAAGGACACGGTCACGGATGGCGAGATCTTGAGGCTTGGGGAAGTTCTGTTTGGTCCAGGGCAGGGTGATGACGAGGGCGGCGCGGCGCGCCCAGAGGCTTTCGCTGGTGGTCCAGCCCTCGACCTCGTCAATTCGGGACGGATCGGCCAGAAGACGGCGGCCGCCTGCATCGCAGACGTGATCTGCAATCGCCCAGGCGTCGAACTCCGGAACCCAAGACGCGATGAGCCGCCAGACTGTGTCGTCGTCCTTGATGCGAGCCTGAGTCAGAAGCTTGGCGGCGGCGACGCGCGCTTCGTGGATGTTGGTTTGCCACAGAGCGTCGGCGAGCGCGACGCGGCCCGGCACGTCAAGCCCGGCGCGCCAGCCTTGGGCGAGGTCGGTGATCACCGGGACCGCCACGCCAAGATAGATGCGGTCGGCCTTGTGATAGGCCGCAGACCCGGCGGCGCGGTCGGGATCACCCGCCGCGCGGAGTTGGTCCAACGCCTGTTCGGGCGTCATTCCACCGTCACCGACTTTGCCAGATTGCGGGGTTGGTCCACGTCGGTGCCGTTGGCGCAGGCGGTGTGATAGGCCAGAAGCTGGGCGGGCACGGCATAGAGGATTGGCGCCAGAAGTGGTGGCACGGTCGGCATGGTCAGCACCTTCCATGTGCCGTCGCCTGCTTCGTTTTCGCCCTTGCTGTCGGTGATCAGGAGTACCTTGCCGTGGCGCGCCATAACCTCTTGCATGTTCGAGACAGTCTTGTCGAAGAGCGCATCGCGGGGGGCGAGGACGACAACGGGCACCATGCGGTCGATGAGCGCGATGGGGCCATGCTTGAGTTCGCCTGAAGCGTAACCTTCGGCGTGGATGTAGCTGATTTCCTTGAGTTTCAAGGCACCTTCGAGGGCGAGCGGGAACATGGCGCCACGGCCAAGGAAAAGCACGTCTTGCGCTTCGGCAATGGCCTCGGCGAGACTGGCGATCTCACCTTCGCGGCTGAGCGATTGGTTCATCAGGCCCGGCAGCGTGGCGAGATCGGCGAGGTGGGCCTTGATCTGGGTCTTGGTCAGGCGGCCGCGATCCTGTGCGGCCTTCAGCGCGAGGAGGAGGAGGACGAGAAGCTGACAGGTGAAGGCCTTGGTGGAGGCGACGCCGACCTCGACGCCAGCAAGGATCGGCAGAGCCACATCACTTTCACGGGCGATGGACGATGTCGGCACGTTCACGACGCTGACGATTTTTTCGACCTTGCCCTGGCAGAAGCGGAGGGCTGCGAGCGTGTCGGCGGTTTCGCCGGACTGGCTGACGAATAGCGCGAAGCTCTTGGGCGGAAGCGGCGGCTCGCGGTAGCGGAATTCCGAAGCGATATCGACTTCGCAGGGAAGGCCAGCCAAGGATTCGAACCAGTATTTGGCGGTGAGGCACGCATAGGAAGCGGTGCCGCACGCCACCAGCGTCAGGCGGTCGAGGTTGGTGAAGTCGAGCGAGGCGGGCAGGTTCAGGGCGCCGTTTTGCAGGTAGTGCGCCAGTGCGTCGCCAATGACGGCGGGCTGCTGGGCGATTTCCTTTGCCATGAAATGCTTGTAGCCGCCTTTTTCGATACGGGTCTGGTCGATGTTGATGCGGGCAACCTCGCGGTTTGCGGGGCGGCTGGCACTGTCGAAGATCTGTGCGCCTTGGCGGGTGACGAAGGCATAATCGCCCTCTTCGAGATAGGCGACACGGTCGGTCATCGGGGCGAGCGCGATGGCGTCGGAGCCGACGAACATTTCGCCGTCGCCATAGCCGATGGCCAGCGGCGAGCCTTTGCGGGCGGCGACGATGAGGTCTTCTTCTCCGTCAAAGAGAAAGCAAAGCGCGAACGCGCCTTCGAGGCGGCTCAGGGTGGCTTCGGCCGCGCGGCGCGCGTCCATGCCCTGATCCATATGGTGACGGGTCAGCATAACGACGGTTTCGGTGTCGGTTTCGCTTTCCTGCACCAGACCGGCCCTTGCCAGTTCCTCGCGCAGTTCACGGAAGTTCTCGATGATGCCGTTATGCACGACTGCAACGGGGCCGGAGCGGTGCGGGTGGGCGTTGCCGACGGTAGCTGCGCCGTGTGTCGCCCAGCGGGTGTGACCGATGCCTGCCTTGCCTGCGAGCGGGTCGTGGACCAGCAGATCGGAGAGGTTCACAAGTTTGCCGACCGCGCGGCGACGGTCGAGACGGCCTTCATGGACGGTTGCGATACCTGCCGAGTCGTAGCCGCGATATTCAAGGCGTTTCAGCGCCTCGACCAGCAGGGGAGCGACTTCGTGGTTCCCAAGGACACCAACAATTCCGCACATTTCAAACCTCTTTCCGGCGCGCTTCTTTCTGCGCCTTGAACTTATCAAACAATTTCTTTGCCAAGCCGGGCTTTATGACCTGTCGGGCGCGGCCGAGGGCCAGCGCCTCTTCCGGGACGTCTTCGGTGATGACTGAGCCCGAGGCGGTCATGGCGCCAGCTCCGATCTTCACCGGGGCGACGAGCATCGTGTCGGACCCGATGAAGGCGCGCGCGCCGATTTCGGTGTGATGCTTGTTCACGCCGTCATAATTGCAGGTGATGGTGCCGGCGCCGATGTTGGTGTGTTCGCCTACATGGGCGTCGCCAAGGTAGGTCAGATGGCCGACCTTCACGCCTTCGTCGAGGATGGCGTTCTTGATTTCGACGAAGTTGCCGACGTGTACATCTTCGGCCAGTTCTGCACCGGGGCGGAGGCGGGCGAAGGGGCCTACGGAGGCTCCGCGGGAGATGTGGCAGCCTTCGAGGTGGCAGAAGCTTTTGATTTCGGCTTCCGATTCGACGGTAACACCGGGGCCGAAGAAGACGTTGGGAGCAATGGTCGTGTCGCGCCCGACCACGGTGTCAAAGCCAAAGAACACCGTTTCCGGTGCGGTCAGCGTTACGCCATTGTCCATCGCTTCGGCGCGGGCAAAGGCCTGAAATGCGGCTTCGGCGGCTGCGAGGTCCTGACGGCTGTTGACGCCAAGCGTTTCTGCCTCGTGGCAGGTGACAACGCGCGCGGTGAGACCGCGTGAGCGGGCGGCACCGACGACGTCGGTCAGGTAGTATTCGCCAGCGGCATTGTCGTTCTTCAGGCCCGAGACGAGGTCGGCAAGGAGTCCGGCGTCGGCGCACAGGACCCCTGAGTTCATCAGCGTGATCGCGCGCTGGCCGGGGGTGGCGTCCTTGTATTCGACGATACGGTCAAGACTGTCGGTGCCGGACAGGATCAGCCTTCCGTAACGCATCATCGGATCGGACTCGAAGCCGAGGACGACGACATCGGCCTCGGTCTCGATCATGCGGGTCAGTGTTTCGGGGCGGATGAAGGGCGTGTCGCCATAGAGGACGATGGCCTTGCCCTCAAAGCCTGCGAGCGCGGGCAGGGCC
>JBATMT010000085.1:0-7280 GCA_049289975.1 Paracoccaceae bacterium
AGCTTCCTGCTCGACAAGGACAAGCTTGAGGCTGCGGGCTACAGTCAGGACGAATATCTGCTGGCGACCGACAATGCCGTCGTGGTTCCGGTCAACAAGACGATCGTGGTTCAGGTGACGGCTGCAGACGTTATTCACGGTTGGTACGTTCCGGCCTTTGCAGTTCAGCATTCGGCAGTTCCGGGTCGTACCGGGCTTCTGTGGTTCAAGGCCGACAAGGAAGGCGTTTTCTTCGGTCAGTGCACGTCGCTGTGCGGCAAGGACCACGCTTACATGCCGATCACGGTGAAAGTGGTAAGCGAGCAAGTCTATAACGACTGGGTTGCACGCACCAAGACCGCTGACGCGGGTACGTCCGCGCCGCTGACGGTCGCCTCGAGCAACTGATTTGAGGGACGCATGGGCGCACAAAACGCCCTGCGGTTCCGGGGGTCCCAATGACTGACATCAGCGCCATTGACCAAGGGGGCGAGGCGGAGTTTGGCGATTTCGTCCAACTCCTGAAGCCGCGCGTCATGTCGCTTGTTGTGTTCACGGCGATGGTAGGGCTGATCGTTGCACCAGTGCACATGCACCCGTTCGTGGCATTCACCGCGATCTTGTTCATCGCGCTGGGCGGCGGTGCCTCTGGCGCGTTGAACATGTGGTACGACGCCGATATCGACAAGATCATGCGTCGCACGGCAAACCGTCCGGTCCCGGCGGGTCGCATCACCGAGGGTGAGGCGCTTGGGCTTGGACTGGGGCTGTCGCTTCTGTCGTGCCTGATGCTGGGGCTGGCAGCAAACTGGTTTGCCGGCGCGTTCCTTGCTTTCACCATCTTCTTCTACGTTGTGGTTTATACGATCTGGCTCAAGCGCTCGACCCCGCAGAACATCGTGATCGGCGGCGCGGCCGGGGCCTTCCCGCCGATGATCGGCTGGGCCTGTGCCACGGGCGGGGTATCCGTCGAGTCGGTGCTGATGTTCCTTCTGATCTTCATGTGGACGCCGCCCCACTTCTGGGCACTGGCGCTGTTCATGAAGGAAGATTATTCCAAGGCCGGTGTGCCGATGCTGACGGTCACACATGGCCGCCCGGCAACGCGCAAGCATATCCTTGCCTACACGCTGCTCCTTGCACCGTTCTCCCTTGCGCTTGGCTTCACCTCGATTGGCGGACCGGTTTATCTGGTGATTGCGGCGCTGTTGAACCTGCGGTTCATCTGGGGTGCTGTTGGCATTGTCCGCCGTGACGAGGCCATGGCCGAGGCTGATAACTACAAGGCAGAGAAGGCATTCTTCCGCTACTCGCTGGGCTACCTTTTCATGAATTTTGGTGCGCTTCTGGTGGAAGCGAGCCTCAGGTCGTTTGGCATGGTGGGATGGTGACCGTGGAACCGATCCGCCGTGACCACGAGCTTCACCAGCGCCGCTGGGGCCGCAACTCCGGCCTTGGACTGGCGCTGATTTTGTTCGTGGCGCTGGTTTTCGGCCTGACGATCGTCAAGGTTTCGCGGCAGGATGAAAACGGCAATCCGCCGGGTACAATGCAGGTTCAGCCATGAGCCAACGCGCCGGACAGAATGGCAAACTCGCGCTCGGGCTTCTTGGCGTTGCCGTCACGATGATCAGCCTGAGTTTTGCGGCCGTCCCGTTCTATTCGTGGTTTTGCAAAGTCACGGGCTATGGCGGCACCCCACAGGTGCGCGACGCGAACGCGGGCGAAATCCTCGACAAGACGATCTCGGTCCGGTTTGACGCCAACACCGACCCGGCGATGCCGTGGGAGTTCAAGCCGCAGCATAATGAGATGACGATCCGCATCGGGGAAACCGGGCTGGCATTCTACGAAGCCTATAACCCGACCGACAAGCCGATTGCCGGGCAAGCGGCCTATAACGTCTCGCCCGATGTGGCGGGTGCCTATTTCACCAAGATCCAGTGCTTTTGCTTCACCGAGCAGGTTTTGCAGCCGCATGAGCGTGTTCTGATGCCGGTCACTTTCTACGTTGACCCGGCGATCACACGCGATAGCGACACTGATCAGGTCAAGCAGATCACGCTGTCCTACACTTTCTACCAAATCGCCCTGCCCGAAAAGCAGGCGACTCTTCCGCCGGCCGAAAAGCCAGCCTATAACTGAGTCCCAAACAGGGAAAACGACATGGCGCACGCTAAGAACCACGACTACCACATTCTGAAACCCTCGATCTGGCCGCTTCTGGGTGCGGTTGGTGCTTTCGTCATGCTGTTCGGCGGTGTGCTGTTCATGCATGGGATGACGCCCTGGATGTTCCTGATCGGCCTCGTTCTGGTGCTTTACACGATGTACGGCTGGTGGGCGGAAGTCGTCCACGAGGGCAATACGGGCGATCACACACCCGTCGTGCGGATTGGCCTGCGCTATGGCTTCATCCTGTTCATCATGTCGGAAGTGATGTTCTTCTCGGCATGGTTCTGGACCTTCTTCAAGCATGCGCTTTACCCGATGGGGCCAATGTCGCCCCGGGTTGACGGTGTCTGGCCGCCGGAAGGCATTGTCACGTTCGACCCCTGGCACCTGCCGCTGATCAACACGCTGATCCTGCTGTGTTCCGGTGCGGCATGTACCTGGGCTCACCATGCGCTGGTGCATGAGAACAACCGCAAGGACCTGATCAACGGCCTGCTGCTGGCTGCGGCGTTGGGTATGTTGTTCACGGTGTTCCAGGCGTTCGAATACAGCCACGCTGCCTTCGGATTTGCCGGAAACATCTACGGTGCCTCGTTCTTCATGGCGACCGGTTTCCACGGTGCCCATGTAATCATCGGTACGATCTTCCTGTTGGTGTGCGCGATCCGCGCCATGAAGGGCGACTTCACACCGGACGAGCATGTGGGGCTTGAGGCCGCAGCCTGGTACTGGCACTTTGTTGACGTGGTATGGCTGTTCCTGTTTGCAGCCATCTACATCTGGGGCAGCGCATAAGCTGTACCGAACCACAAGAAAACAGGCGCGGGGGATGACCCCGCGCCTTTGACTTTCAGGATGGCCAATATGAGCCGCTATGTTTTTCCGCTGTTGCTTGGCGTCGTGGGCGTCGCAATTTTGTGTTCGCTCGGTACATGGCAATTGCATCGGCTGACGTGGAAAGAGGCGATGCTGGCCGATATCGAAACGCGGATTTCAGCCACACCGATCGACTTTTCAACGCTGACCGCACTGGATGCAGAGCGCGACCAGTATCTGCCCGTCACGGTCACGGGCCGCACCACCGGACAGGAAGCCGATGTCCTGTCGGGCCTGAAAGAGCAGGGCACTGGCTTCGAGATCATATCGGCCTTCGAGACGAGCGATGGGCGGCGTATCCTTCTGGATCGGGGCTTCGTGCCCGAAGCGCAAAAGGATGCGGCGCGCCCGCCGGTGGAACTGACCGTTACCGGCAATCTGGAATGGCCGAACGAGGCCGATACCTATACGCCCGAGCCGGACATGTCGGCAAACCTCTGGTTTGCGCGCAACGTGCCTGACATGGCGGCAAGCCTGAAAACCGACCCCATTCTTGTCGTGATAAGAACGGCAGATGGCGACGCGCAGGGTATTTTGCCGATGCCCGTGGATACGACAGGCATTCCGAACGACCATCTCAACTATGCGATAACATGGTTTTCGCTAGCGGCGGTCTGGGCAGGGATGACTCTGTATCTTCTGTGGCGTATCAGGCAAAGAACGGCTTAGGACAGACAGATGCGCTATGTTTCGACCCGGGGTCAGGCCCCGGTTCTGAGTTTCGGCGAAGCAATGCTGACGGGGCTTGCCCGCGACGGCGGCCTTTATGTGCCAGAGACCATCCCGCAGATGACGAAGGCGGATATCGCCGCTCTGGCGGGGCTGAGCTATGAAGACATCGCCTTTCGCGTGATGCGCCCGTTCGTGGGCGACACGTTCACCGATGCCGAGTTCCGGGGGGCGATAGATCGCGCCTATGCCGGCTTCGGTCATGCAGCCCGCGCACCGCTGGTGCAATTGGCGCCGAACCACTTCCTACTCGAGCTGTTCCACGGGCCGACACTGGCCTTCAAGGACTTCGCCATGCAGCTTATCGGGCAGTTGTTCCAGATCGCACTGGCGCGTGATGGACGTCGGGTGACGATTGTGGGGGCCACGTCTGGCGATACCGGGTCTGCCGCGATGGAGGCGTTTCGTGGCCTCGAAAATGTCGATGTCTTCATTCTTTATCCGCATGGACGCGTATCGGAAGTCCAGCGCAGGCAGATGACGACACCGAAGGAAACCAACGTTCACGCCCTTGCCCTTGATGGCGACTTTGACGATTGCCAAAGCCGCCTGAAGGACATGTTCAACGATTTCGCGTTCCGCGACGGCGTTGGGCTGGCCGGTGTGAACTCGATCAACTGGGCGCGGGTTCTGGCGCAGGTGGTCTATTACTTCAGCTCGGCCGTCAGCCTTGGCGCGCCGCATCGCAAGGTCAGTTTCACCGTGCCGACCGGCAATTTTGGTGACATCTTCGCGGGCTATATCGCCAAGAGCATGGGCCTGCCGAT
Organism: Paracoccaceae bacterium; assembly: GCA_049289975.1. Classification (GTDB taxonomy): domain Bacteria; phylum Pseudomonadota; class Alphaproteobacteria; order Rhodobacterales; family Rhodobacteraceae; genus TMP-24. The sequence goes on from JBATMT010000085.1 coordinate 4,527, forward strand.
TGACAAACTGGTGATCGCGACAAACCAGAACGATATCCTTCACCGTTGCCTGACCACCGGGCGCTACGAGATGAACGGGGTCAAACCCTCGATCAGCCCCTCGATGGACATTCAGATTTCGTCGAACTTCGAGCGGGCGCTGTTTGACGCCTATGGCCGTGACGGCAAGGCTGTGGCGGCGCTGATGGACGAGATGAAGGGCAAGGGCGGCTTTGGCGTGAGTCAGGGCGCACTGCAATGGCTGCGCGAGACGTTCACCTCTGGCCGGGTTTCCGAAGACGAAACCTCGGAAGAGATACGCGTCGAGAAGGCCGCCTCGGGCGAGCTTCTTTGCCCGCATTCGGCAGTCGGGGTTAAGGTGGCAAAGGATCAACTGGGCAGCGTTCCGATGATCACGCTGGCCACGGCGCATCCGGCGAAGTTCCCTGATGCAGTAGAAGCCGCGACCGGTATTCGCCCTGGCTTGCCGCCGCGGATGGCCGATCTGTTCGATCGGTCAGAGCGCGTGACGCGGGTCGCAAATGATCTTAAAGCTATAGAAACGATCGTGCAGGAAAGGCGCCGCACTTGAAGACCGAACTTACGACCCTTGCGAACGGTCTCAGAATCGTCACCGAGAAGATGCCGGGCCTTGCCTCGGCGGCGGTGGGGCTCTGGGTGACGGCCGGGGGGCGGCACGAGCGGCCCGACCAGAACGGGATCGCCCATTTCCTTGAGCACATGGCGTTCAAAGGCACCAAGCGGCGCAGCGCCCTGATGATTGCCGAAGAGATCGAGGACGTGGGCGGGTATATCAACGCCTACACCTCGCGCGAGATGACGGCCTACTATGCGCGCGTGCTGGAGGCCGATGTGCCGCTGGCGCTGGATGTGATTGCCGATATCGTGCTGAACCCGCTCTTCGACGAGAAGGAGATCGAGGTTGAGCGTCATGTGATCTTGCAAGAGATCGGACAGGCGCTGGATACGCCCGACGACATCATCTTTGACTGGCTGCAAGAGGCCGCCTATCCCGATCAGGCGATGGGGCGGACGATCCTTGGGCCAGCGGACTGTGTATCTTCGTTCGGGCGCAGCGATCTGCGCAAGTTCGTGAGCGACCATTACGGGCCTGAACGAATGATCCTGTCCGCGGCAGGCGCCGTTGACCATGATGCGCTCGTACGCGAGGCCGAGCGGCTGTTTGGTCACCTCAAGGCCAAGTCGGCCAAGACGCCCGAACCTGCGCGCTGGCACGGAGCCGAGCGGCGCGAGGTCAAGGATCTGGAGCAGGTTCACTTTGCAATGGGCTTTCAGGGCCCGGCCTACCGCGACCGCGACATGCATGCGGCGCAAGTCTATGCGACAGCCGTGGGCGGCGGCATGTCATCGCGTCTGTTCCAGAAGATCCGTGAAGAACGTGGCCTGTGCTATTCGATATACGCGCAGGCGGGGAGCTATGACGATACCGGCATGGTCACGATCTATGCAGGAACGTCGTCCGACGAAATCGGCGATCTGTGCAGCCTGACGATGGATGAGTTGAAGCGCGCCGCTGACGACATGAGCGAAGCCGAAGTGCAACGTGCCAAGGCGCAGTTGAAGGCCGGGCTGCTGATGGGGCTGGAAAGCCCGTCGGGTCGGGCCGAACGCATGGCGCGCTATCTGGCGATCTGGGGCCGGGTGCCGGGACTGAAGGAAGCGACACGGCAGATCGACGGCGTGTCCGTCGAGCAGGTCCGCGATTTTGCGGGCCGGATGACGGCACATGGCGATGCCGCGATGGCGCTTTATGGTCCGGTGGAGGCCGCACCGGGTCTCGGCTCACTGAAAGAGAGGCTGGCCGCCTGATGGGGCTTCTCAGACGCAAGGTAAGGATCGAGACGAACCGTCTGACCCTGCGCCTGCCAACTCATTCGGACTATCACGCCTGGGCGAGCCTGCGCGAACAAAGCCGCGAGTTTCTGGTGCCCTGGGACCCGTTGTGGCCTGCCGAAGCGCTGTCGCGCAAGGCTTTCACCAACCGTGTCTATTGGGCGGCCCGTGCCGAGGCTTCGGGGACGGCCGTTCCACTGTTCCTGATCCGGCGGACGGATCAGCAACTGATCGGGGCCGTCACACTTGACAATATTCGCCGGGGTCCAGCGCAGGCCGGGACGCTGGGCTATTGGACCGGCCAGCCATTCGCCCGTGAGGGCTACATGCGCGAGGCCTTGGAAGCGGTGGTGCATTTTGCCTTCACCGAGCTTGACCTGAGCCGCCTGGAAGCGGGATGCCTGCCGGAGAATGCCGCCTCGCGCGGGGTGCTGGAGAAGACCGGCTTCAAGTACGAGGGTGTGGCGCAGAGCTATTTGCAGATCAACGGACGCTGGCGCAACCATGTGCTTTACGCCAATCTCAGGAATGACCGGCGCGGACGAACGGAAGTCGGCTACCTTTGAGGGAAGGGGGCTTCGCCCCCTGTGACCCCCAGGATACTTGTGAAAAGAAGATGGGCATGACGGTTTGGGTGGCACTTCTCAGGGCGGTGAATGTCTCGGGCGTGAACCGGCTGCCGATGGCCGAGTTTCGCGATGCGCTGGAGGCAGGTGGGCTGAAAGGTGCCAAGACGTACGTTCAGAGTGGGAATGCGGTGTTCCGGTCTGACAAGGCGGCGCCGGCTCTGGCGGGACAGATCGCTGATATCGTCTTGAAAGGCTTTGGATTTCGGCCGCCGGTTCTGATGCTGTCGCGGGCTGAAATTGACGCGGCGCTGGCGGGCAACCCCTATAAGGG
>JBATMT010000086.1:0-6307 GCA_049289975.1 Paracoccaceae bacterium
ACACTCTGGTCCGCATCGAGCGTGAACAGGTGTTGCAGATGTTCGTCATCGCCATTGTCGTATCGATCGGCCTGAGCCTCGTGCTGGCCTCGACCATCGCCAACCCGCTGTCCGACCTCGCCGCCGCTGCCGAACTTGGCCGCGACAAGAACGCCCGCAAGATGTCTCCGTCGCGGGTGCGTATCCCCGACCTTACCGCCCGCCCCGACGAGATTGGCCGTCTCTCTGGCGCCATGCGCGGAATGGTTGCGGCGCTCTATGAGCGAATCGAAGGCAACGAACAGTTCGCCGCCGATGTGGCCCACGAAATCAAGAACCCGCTGGCATCGCTGCGGTCCGCCGTTGGCACCCTGCGCGTCGCCAAGCGAGACGATCAGCGCGACAAGCTTCTCGACGTGATCGACCACGATGTTCGCCGCCTTGACCGTCTGGTCAGCGATATCTCCAATGCTTCGCGGCTCGACAGCGAATTGGTCAAGGAAGAGGAAGAGACGTTCAACCTTCTCAAGATGCTTGGCAATCTGACCGAATACCTCGGTCAGGATGCAAAATCGAAAGGTGTCGAATTCATCTCTGACCTGCCTGCGGAACCGATTGTGATCTCGGGGCTGGAGGCACGGCTTGCTCAGGTTTTCGTCAACCTCATAACCAACGCCATTTCCTTCTGCAACGAAGGCGACGCCGTCCGTGTCTGGGCGCGCAAGCGCGAAAGCCGCGTGCTGGTGGTGGTCGAGGATACCGGGCCGGGCATTCCCGATCAAGCATTGCAGAATATCTTCAAGCGCTTCTACTCCGAACGCCCGCCGGGACAGTTTGGCGAACATTCCGGCCTCGGCCTTGCCATCTCTAAACAGATCGTCGAGGCGCATGGCGGCGTGATCTGGGCAGAAAACATCCGCCCGACCTATGCAGACATCACCTCTGACCCGCTCGGCGCGCGTTTCGTCGTCGGCCTGCCGGTGTGATCGGAGCGCCCCGCCTGCTGATACATGCCTCGACCGTTGCGCTGTCAGGACGCGCCATCCTGATTCTCGGGCCGTCTGGCTCGGGGAAATCCTCGGTGGCGCTGCAACTCATGGCCTTGGGCTGTGGTCTTGTCAGCGACGACCAGACCCAGATAACCGCCCGCGACGACACGCTGTGGGCCTCTGCACCAGCCCAGATCAAGGGGCGCATCGAGGCGCGCGGCATCGGCCTTCTTGGTGCAGAAACCGTCGCCAGCGCGCAGGTGGTTCTGGCCGTCGACATGGCACGGACCGAGGAGCATCGCCTGCCACCTCTGCGCACCATCGAGATTGGCGGCGTGTCTGTGCCCTGTCTTCACAAAGTCGAGGGCAGCCATTTTGTTGCGGGACTTCTGCAATATCTTAAATCTGCCCGAACAGCGTGATAGAACCGCAGAACCGGGCATCAGAGCAGGCATGAGCGACGCACAAACCACATCGCAATCCGAACCCGGGCACAGGATCGTGCTCGTCACCGGTCCATCTGGCGCTGGGCGCGCTACGGCAATCCGCGCGCTGGAAGATCTTGGCTATGAGCCGATTGACAACCTGCCCCTCAGTCTGGTGCCGCGCCTGTTCGATGGCCCTCCGCTGGGCCGTCCGGTCGCTCTTGGCATCGACGTTCGCAACCGTGAGTTTTCCGTCGCGGGCCTGATCGACCTGATCGGCCTTCTGATCCGCCGCCCGGACATCGAACCCGAAATCCTGTTCCTCGACTGCCAGCCCGCCGAGCTCATCCGCCGCTATGGCGAAACCCGCCGCCGCCATCCGTTCCTGACCGCGCCCACCCCCGAGATTGCCGTCGAGTCCGAGATCGAAGTTCTTGCCCCGATCCGTGCGCGCGCCGACGTGCTGATCGACACCACCACCCTGTCGCCGCACGAGCTGAAGGCCGAACTGGCGCGCTGGTTCGACAGCAAGACAACCGAGCGGCTTTCCGTCTCGCTTCATTCGTTTTCGTACAAGCGTGGGGTGCCGCAGGGTCTCGACATGATGTTCGATTGCCGATTCCTGCAAAATCCGCATTGGGAGCCGTCCTTGCGCGAAAAGGATGGCCATGACGCAACCGTTGCCCAATATGTCCAAAACGACTCGCGATACGCGACGTTTTTCGAAAAGACACGTGATCTGTTGCTTTTCCTGTTGCCAGCGCAGGTGGATGAGGGCAAGAGCCACGTCGCTATCGGTTTCGGCTGTACCGGCGGGCAACACCGTTCGGTCGTCGTGACGGAAAACATGGCCAAGGCGCTTGCAGCCCAGGGGTGGCAGGTGTCTAAAAGGCATCGGGAACTGGAAAGACGGATGGCTGGGTCATCCAGAAAATTGCAAGGTGACGTGGCTTGATCGGCATCGTGATCGTCGCGCATGGCGGACTGGCGAGGGAATACCTTTCCGCCGTCGAACATGTTGTGGGGCCTCAGACCGGCATCAAAGCGATTGCCATAGAGGAAGATCACGACCGCGCGGAAAAGCAGGCTGAGATTATGACGGCCGCCAATGCGGTGGATTCCGGCGATGGCGTCGTCGTCGTTACCGACATGTTTGGCGGATCGCCCTCAAACCTGTCGCTCAGAGCCTGTGTCGCCGAAAACCGCCAGATCGTTTACGGCGCAAACCTGCCGATGTTGATCAAACTGGCCAAGTCGCGCGGCCTAAGCGTACCCGAAGCAGTTGCCTCGGCGCTTGAAGCTGGTCGTAAGTACATAAATAGTTACGTGGGATCAGGACAGGGTAGTCAATGAACGGAATGAGGCTGAACATCATCAACGAAAAGGGCCTTCACGCCCGTGCCTCGGCAAAATTCGTCGAAGTTGTTGAAGCGCATGATGCTTCTGCCTTGGTTGAAAAAGACGGTATGAGTGTATCGGGCGACTCAATTATGGGCCTCCTGATGCTTGCGGCCTCTAAAGGAACTTCAATCGAAGTCTCGACAGAGGGGCCGGACGCCGAAAATCTTGCCCAGGCGCTTAAGAGTCTGGTCGAAAACCGGTTCGGCGAAGAACGCTGACCGTCAGAGGGTCTGGGGGACCACTGAATTTTGGACGATAGTGCGCATAAGCCAGTTCCGGCCGTAAAACGGTACGAAATGGGGCGACTGTCCTATGCCGGGACATTCAAGAACCCGATCAAGTCGGGCACTATCCGCACGATTGAATGGCTGACCGGCAAGGTAAAACTTCTCCGTCTCATCCGCAGCTTCGAGAAATCCGGAGCGCCGTTCGGTGCCCCCTTCTGGCCCAAGGCAATCCGCCACATGGGCATCCGTATCGACACGCCACCCGAGGAAATCGCGCTGATACCGTCGACCGGACCGCTGGTCGTGGTCGCCAACCATCCACACGGGCTGGTTGATGGCATGGTCATGGCCGAGCTTGTGTGCCGTGTACGTTCCGACTTCAAGATCCTGACGCGCTCGCTTCTGACCGGCATTCCCGAGGTTGCGGAGTTCATGATCCCCGTTCCCTTCCCGCACGAAGACAACTCTCGCGAACTTGGGTTGGAAATGCGCGAAATCACCATGACGCACCTGAAGAACGGCGGCGCCATCATCCTGTTCCCGGCAGGCAAGGTCGCCTGTTCAGAGACGTGGTTTGGCCCGGCCATCGAGGCCGAATGGAATCTCTTCACGCACAAGATGATCCACAACAGCGGCGCGATGATCCTGCCGATGCACTTCACCGGCCAGAACTCGCGCGCCTACCAGATTGCCAACAAGGTTTCGGCAACGCTGCGGCAAAGCCTGCTGCTGCACGAAATCAAGCGCGCGTTGTTCAAGCCTCAGCGGCCCCACATCGGCGCGCCGATCCCTGCATCGGTGCTGGAGCAATGGAAGGGCAACCCACGGGGGTTTCTGGCGTGGCTGCGCCAGCACACGCTTGATCTGGGCAAGGCGCTACGCCACTAACGCGCGACGCGCCTCAGCGCGTCGGCACCGGCACTTCACCACGATAGTCATAGAACCCGCGCTGGGTCTTGCGGCCAAGCCACCCTGCCTCGACATATTTCGACAGAAGCGGGCATGGCCGGTATTTGGTATCTCCAAGCCCTTCATGCAGGACGTTCATGATCGCCAGGCAGGTATCCAGCCCGATGAAATCCGCAAGCTCCAGCGGCCCCATCGGATGGTTGGCACCAAGCTTCAGGCTCTCGTCGATGGACTTCACGTTGCCGACGCCCTCATACAGCGTATAGACCGCCTCGTTGATCATCGGCATCAGGATGCGGTTGACGATGAACGCCGGGAAATCCTCGGCGCTCGCCGCCGTCTTGCCCAGCTTGCGCACCACTTCCAGCATCGCCTGATAGGTCGGCTCGTCGGTGGCGATCCCGCGGATCAACTCGACCAGTTGCATGACCGGCACCGGGTTCATGAAGTGGAAGCCCATGAACTTCTCGGGCCGGTCTGTGCGCGAGGCAAGTCGCGTGATCGAGATCGACGATGTGTTCGAGGTCAGGATAGTGTCGGGTTTCAGGTGTGGCAGCAGGTCTTCGAAGATCGCCTGTTTGACGGTCTCCCGTTCCGTCGCTGCTTCGATCACCAGATCGGTCTGCCCCACATCGGCAAGCCTCAGCGTGGTCTTGATCCGCGCCATAGCCGCATCCTTGGCCTCGACGGAAACCTTGCCGCGCGACACCTGACGGTCGAGGTTCTTGGCAATCAGCGCGACTGCCTTGTCCAGCGCCTCTTGCGAGATGTCGGTCATCAGAACGTCAAATCCTGCCATGGCAAAGACATGGGCAATGCCGTTGCCCATCTGTCCGGCACCGACGATCCCGACCGACTGGATATCCATCTTCCGACCTTTCACTACTGTCCGCCCCGACCTTATGACCCCCGGTTGTGCAGGTGCAAGCCGGATGCATCGAATTTCGGCAGTCTCATGATCCGGGCTTAGGCTTTTCGCAAGGCTTGTCGGGCAGATTGATCACCGGGTGAAGTATTTCTGAAGGTGGGTTCCATGACTTTTGAAACCATGGGCAGTGTCGGGCTCGACTATCTGCCATGTCGATACGGGCATTCCAAGCTGCTGTTTCGCGGACCGCGGCGGCGGTTGGAAGGTGCCTACTGCGTCGCCCTCGGCGGGACCGAGACTTATGGAAAGTATATCCGGACGCCCTTTCCTGCCCTTCTGGAAAAGGCGATCCGCATTCCGGTGGTGAACCTCGGTCTGCCCAACGCCGGTATTGATGTCTTCCTGAACGAGGCGGTGGTGCTTGACGCCTGCAACGGAGCGCGGGCGACAATCATTCAGTTGCCGGGTGCACAAAACATGTCCAACCGCTTCTATTCAGTGCACCCACGCCGGAACGACCGGTTCTTGCAGGCCTCGGCGCAGATGAGGATGTTCTTCCCGGAAGTGGACTTCACCGACTTTCACTTCACACGCCACATGCTGTTGTCGCTCAAGGAGCTTTCGCCCGAAAAGTACGCGGTGGTAGAAGTCGAACTGAAGGCAGCATGGGTTGCCCGCATGCAATCGCTGTTGCATAAGATTTCCGGTCGGACGGTGCTTTTGTGGATCGGCGACCATAACGCCAAGGCGATGACCCGCAGCAACCTCGGTCCCGAACCGCTGCTGGTGGACGACAAGATGGTGTCTGCCCTGCGCTCCTATGCGACGGAAATCGTCAGAGTCGAACCCAGTGCCGCAGCACGGGCCACGGGACGCGGAGGCATGATCCATACGCCGATGGACGGACCAGTGGCAGCCCAGCTTCCCGGCCCTGTCGTCCACGCCGAAATCGCCGACGCGCTCGCCGCCACTTTTTACAAGCTCCTGTAACGCAGAAGGCCCACCAATGGCGGGCCTTCGCATTTGAAGTGTCTGATCAGGCTCAGAGCTTTTCGATCAGTTCCGGAACAGCGGTAAACAGGTCGGCAACCAGACCATAATCGGCAACCTGGAAGATCGGTGCTTCTTCGTCCTTGTTGATCGCCACGATGACCTTGGAGTCCTTCATGCCGGCAAGATGCTGGATCGCACCCGAGATGCCGACAGCCACATAAAGCTGCGGCGCCACAACCTTGCCGGTCTGACCGACCTGCCAGTCGTTCGGCGCATAGCCCGAGTCGACTGCCGCACGCGACGCGCCAACGGCAGCGCCCAGTTTGTCAGCCAGTTTCTCGATCAGCGCAAAGTCGGTCTGCGAGCCAACGCCACGGCCTCCCGACACTACGATACCGGCCGAGGTCAACTCCGGACGATCCGAGGTCGCAACCCGGTCCTCGACCCACGATGACAGCGCCGGATCAGCAGCCGCCGAGATCTTCTCGACCGAAGCCGAACCACCCTGCCCTACCG
>JBATMT010000087.1:0-5741 GCA_049289975.1 Paracoccaceae bacterium
GTCGCGGACCGCGCCTTCGATAGCCACCTCATCCGACTTGTCCGCATAGCGGAACTCGCTGTCGGCGTACCGGTTGATCTCCTGCACAACCATTTCGACAGTGATCGGCGTCCGCAAACTCTCGATCATGGATTTTTTGCTGTCGTAGTCCTTGAACAGAAACAGGTCTGGGTTCTCCATCCACTCATCGGGCAGTTCAAAATCCATAGCCCGAACCTTGACCGCATCGGTGATGTTCTTGATCGCACGTCCAGAGAATCGATCATCCGCCTCCTGAATGCTCTTCAGATAGGTGCCGAGTTTGGTCAGGGTATCCAGCGGGCCGATCTTTGCGGACACCGCATCCCAAACCCGTTTCAGGCCGCCTTCATGTGGCATCGAATGACCCTCGAAACTCGCTGCCACGGCCTTCTTGATCTCCTGCCCTTCGTAAAGCTTGTGTTCTCCGACAGGGATCGAATGGTTCTTGCCCAACAGAAGAGCCAGGATGTCGATATAGTCGTCTTGCGTCTGCGGGCCGTCGACCAGAAAGCGCGCGCCCGCCCGCTGCCGCAGCGCATCGTCAACATTCTCCGGGTAGTTCGAGAACATCCCGAACGTGCAGTTACCGCGCACGACTGTGTTCGCCCCAGCGAAAGCTTCCATCAGCACCGCAGTGATTTCCTGCTGCCCGGCCGATGAACCCCGTTCGCCCCGCTTGCCCGCCACCTGATCGATATCATCGATCGTGCCAAAACCGATCACTGCGGGATCCATCACGCTGGTGATGAAAGCCTTGGCATTCTGCCCCGACTTTCCCTGATAGCTGTCGACATTATCAATCGACAGATTCTGATAGCGGAACGGATAGCCCGCCACCTTGCAATAGCCGTCTATCAGACCCGCCATCATCTGGATCAGGGTCGTCTTCCCGGTGCCGGGCTTACCGTCGCCCATGAAAGTAAAGATGAAGCCACCCAACTCGGCAAACGGGTTGAGTTTCTTCTCGAAGTCATAGGCCATCACCATCTTGGCCAACCGCATCGCCTGGTACTTGGCGATATGGTTGCCGATGACCTCTTCGGGCTTCTTGAACGCCATCGTCAGTTGGGTGCCGCGTGCCTTGCGTGCTGGCTCGAACCCTGAAATCGGGAAATCGTCAGCTTCGACGCGGTAGTTTGCACCAGTGAACGATGCCAACCGCGGCGCGGACGCTGCCCGCGCCTTGACCTTCGCCATCAACTGCTCGGCAAAGGCCAGAACCGTCGCGACCAGCTTCGGCTCGTCACTGGCAAACAGTGCGATGTCTTGATCAAGTTCCCAAAGCGCTCCATGCAGCGCCAGACTGGAGTTGTCAGTCAGAACCTCCTCGACAGAGCCAACTTCGACCGTTTCGGCAGGCGCATGCGGAGCCAGAAGGAACGCGGTCGCATTGCCCAAGACATGCAACACGGCCAACGCCTCAGCCGCCAGTAGTTCCGAAAACTCGACCTTGCGGGCGTCGGGAAGGCGGCCTTCCAAATTGGCTTTCTTCAGTTCGACCAGTCCGGTGCCTTCTGAAAATGCCTCACCAACGGCAAGGGCAATCGCCAGCCCACGCCGCAATGACTGGAGGACGGTTGCTTCCAACGGCGCCACCAGCGGGTCGTCGCCACCCACCGCTTCGATTCGCTCGATCAGGCGTACGCCTTCGGGCCGCGCTGTCGACCGTGTAACTAACCCCGGCGTGGTGGAGCGGAACCGCGCGCGAAATCCGGTCCCCGGAGACTTTTCCGCCTCGACGGCAGCCGCCTGAGCCTTCGCCAGTCTTGGCGTATGGTCCAGACCCGAAAGCAGCGATGCCGCCGCTGCATATTGGGCGCGGATCGCCTCTTCTCTCAGTTCCATCTCGTCGCGCGGCGCACTCATTCACCAGTTCCCGTCATTTTCCGACTGCAAATACCCCGGGGGTGCGGGGGCAGGGTCCCCAACCGGCTCAGTGCTAGCCTATCCATAAACAATCACGCGGCCCTCGCGGCCGACGACGTACTTCTTGACGGACCGAAAGCCTTCCGGATCTTTCTCGGCCAGCACCTGAAACGGCCGCTGCGGCAATATTAGGCTGCGCGTGACCCGCGTCGCTCCGGTATCCACACCACGCCCTGCAAAAGGATCTAGCTTGAATACTTCGCGTTGGGTGTCCGAGAACCAGCCCTTCTCGTGCTCGACACGCTCGCTCTCAAGCTCTTCAACGGTCCATGCCAAGGCCCAGTCGTCGCCTTCTGGCGACTTGGCGCCTTCAAGCACCTCGCGGATTGGCCCAGTTTGCAGCGTGAAAGTCTGACTGTACATCGGCCCCAGATACAGCCGCCGCAGCCGTTTAGGGTGCAGATCGGCGAAGTCTTCGTCAAACCCCTTGGCGATGGTCAGCAGTTTCAGCGCATTGGCAGACTGCGCCATCAGATGCATCTGAACCGAAGGCCAACGGCTTTCATCCTTGGGCAGTGCCCTCCGGCCCGAATCCTCGACCTCCATCAGATAGATGATGGGTACATTCATCTGACTGTCGTAGACAGCCCAATGGATCAGAAACCGCTTCCGGCCACCGTCCACATCAGCAAGCCACTGCGCCTGCGGATGCATCTGCGCAAAGAACAGCCCACCTTTTGCCAGCGCCTCAAAGTAAAGCCGCTGAGACATGGCATATTGAAGCTTCACCGGCACCGTCCGCTCACCGACGATCTGGCGCACCATCTCGTCTTTCAGCTGCCTTGCATCGGGCAGCCCGTCCAGATGCTGCTGTGCCTGCGCGGAGTCATTCGCCATCGTCACGATTTCCTGAAAAACCGGAAAACCGCTTTCATGCAAGTCGATGGTCAGATGACGCTGCCCGATCCCGTCGAGCTTGCCAGTGATCAGATACTTCAGACTCAGCGCCCGGAACGTCGCGGCGATGGCCTGCACATAACCTTCGAGCACGTCACTATCGAGCGGTGAGATACTGCGTTCAGCCTCCATCTCCTCGGCAACGCCGAGCAGAATCTGAGTGATCCGGTCGAACTTGGCGAAGTACCGCCGCGCTGCGACATCGTCGTCCAGAACCTTGTGGTCGGTCGTCAGGTCGAGGTCGGGCACAGGTCACTCGCCATACAGGTTCTTGTCGTGCTTTTCGACAATCGCGGCGAAGCGGCGAGCGAAGCGTTCGTCGGCCTTGGCCTTTTGCTCCAGCACCTTGCGAGCAAAGACCATGTCGCCCTCGTGGCGCTCCATCATCTCGGCCATGCGGTCATTGGTGGCAACGCCGATTGCAGCCATTGCCGCTTGCGCTTCCTTGTCGGTCTCCACACCGATCTCGTTGATGCGGTGAGCAACGTCTTGCTGCTGCGCCGTCTTTAGCGATTTCGTCAAGGCATCGTACAGCACGACGCGCTGCTTTGTGTCGGTCTGCAGCTTGTTGATCAGCACCATCTGCGTCGCTGCCTGATTTTGCAGGCTGTCGACCCAAGTCTTGCCAGTTTCGATGTAGCGTTCAAGCGTCTGCGACTTGGCCAGTTTGACCTGCTCGTCCTGAACCATCGCATTGTGCTGTTTGTTCAGTTCGGCAAGCTCGGTTTCCAGCCGTGTCCGTGCGGCAGCGTCCTGCTCCACCGAAATCTTGTTCTCAAGCTCGATAAGCTTCGGGTCCATCGCCTGAATGTCACGGCGCAGCGCTTCAAGCTCGCCCACCACCGACTCGCGGTCGTTCAACGTTTCGGTCAGGTTCGACTCGACCCGCGCCTTGTGGTCGTTAAGGACAGCAAGCTGGTTTTCCAAGAGCTTCACGATCGTGTCCGACTTGGCGATCAAGTCTTGCAACTTGTCATCGACACTGGCGGTGCGAAGGCGTTCTTGCCGCAGCGATTCCGACTTGGCCGACGAGAATACTCCGACAAAGCTTTCCCAACCGGTCTTCGAGCGCATCTCGTCGAAGTCCTTGGAGAAACCGGCGGTCACATCGTCAAGTCCCATGATCAGCTCGGCGATATTGGCATTCATGACTTCGGCGTGTTTGTGAACGTCAGCAAGCGTAGCGTTCTCGATGTCGATCTTGACGTCGTCGCCGGTCTTTAACTTGGCCCGTGCCTGGTCGATCTTTGCGGTCAACTCAGACATCTTTGCTTGCGTTTCCGCAACCTGCTTCTGGCTTTCCAGTATCTGAGCGTCGAAATCAGCCATGAGGGCCTCCGATGTTAATGGTATTCACAATATTGGTACGGTCCGGACCTTTTCCATCCCTACTCAGCGAAATCTTATGCGATGTTTCTGGCCCGCGTCACCGGAGATTCGTCGGCTAGAGGCGGCTCAGCACAATTTCAAAAGGATTCTGGTCAGTTGCCGCCGCTCTTCGTCATTCAGGGGCGCCACAGTCCTGTCGGTAACCTGCAATGCGGTCGCCCATGTCTCTTCAAAAAGGCGGACGCCCTTGGCGGTGAGTTGCACGGTCAGCCTACGCTTGTCCTCAAGGTTGGAGGCGGTTTCGACTAGGCCCTGCTTGCGCAACCTGTCCACCACGCCCTTGATGGTGGCGGCATCCATTGCTGTCACACGGCCAAGGTGATTTTGCGAAAGCGGTCCCAGTTCGGAGAGTTTTGCAAGTGTGGCAAATTGCGTCGTAGTCAGGCCCGGGATGGCTTCAGAGAACAATGCAAGATGGCGTTGGCTCACGCGACGAAGCACGAAACCGATCTGGTCATCTAGGACGTAAGGTTTGTTTGCATTGCTCACTCCAAAGTGGATAACTCCCTCAAACAATTCGCGCAAGACGAACCGGCAAACAGATGTCAAACTTGCGTTGACAGGCGCCGGTCAAGAAGCGCAAGCTAATTTGTATACATACGATCTTGGACGCGCAAACGGGGTCGACCGCATGGGGAAGTACGATCGTCCTGACAGTCTTTCGAGGGCCCTTGCGCTTCTGGATGCGGGTCCTCGTGTCATTCTTGCAGGCGGAACTGACATCTATCCGGCAACACTTTCGCAGAGCCTCGCGGGGCCGGTTCTGGACATAACCGGAATCGACGATCTTCGTGAAATTGCGATAGGCCCTCGCGAGGTGCGAATCGGAGCCTGTGTGACGTGGTCCGACATCGCCGAAGCGAAACTGCCTCTCGCCTGCAAAGCGTTGCAGATGGCGGCACGCGAGGTCGGTGGCCGCCAGATTCAGAATGCCGGCACCATTGCTGGCAACCTTTGCAATGCCTCTCCCGCTGCAGATGGTGTTCCACCGTTACTTATGCTGAATGCGCAGGTAGAGTTGGTGTCGTCCCGCAGTTCGCGTCGTTTGGCCCTCTCCGACTTCATTACCGGCCCACGCCGTACGTCCCGCGTTGCGGATGAATTGCTGACCGCCGTTATCTTGCCCAAAGCGTCGCTGACCGGCTGCTCGACCTTTCTCAAACTTGGCGCGCGCGCTTATTTGGTCATCTCTATCGCGGCAGTCGCCGTAAGGCTTGCAACACGCGAGGGCGTCATCGCCGACGCAGCGGTGGCCGTTGGGTCCTGCGGCCCCGTTGCAACGCGACTCTTGGCGGTTGAAGAAGCGCTGGTGGGGCTCAAGCCTGCGGAGGCCGCCGCGTTCGTCACCGACAAAGATGTATTCGCCGCCCTGCGACCCATCGACGACATTCGCGCGACGGCGGACTACCGCCGCGAAGCCGCCGCAAATCTGGTTCGCCGCGCCTTAAGCTCGCTTGCGGAGACAGCGGCATGAGTTGTGTCAGATTTCACGTTAACGGTCAGGTCCG